>DALYFE010000028.1:0-1590 GCA_031972195.1 Chlamydiales bacterium
CCGTTGAATTGGCTAAATATATTGGGCTTTTGCAAGAGAAGATGCAATGGTTTTCTGAAAGTCTCTCTCCCTGAAAATCTCAAGTCCTGAATATTCGTTGACGAAAAAAAATATTTTCCTTATAAATTCACAACAAATTTTTAAAAAACAGAAAAACTTCAACTCTATAAGGAGCCCTATGCTTTCTTTAGCGTCTCTATCCAATCCTTCTTTCAGCCCTTCGTTCGATCTGCCAAGCCTTACACCCCAGTCAGCTCGCACGCTGTCTTTGATCATCTTATCTTTGTATGCTATTTCCAATGCTCCAACGACTAGTGCAATGAATCAGTTTGAGCGCCATGTATGTATCAAATCTTGCTATCAACAATTTCCTCTAGACAATCCAGCTTTAGATCAATGCATACAAAATTGCTGGAATG
Organism: Chlamydiales bacterium; assembly: GCA_031972195.1. GTDB lineage: Bacteria > Chlamydiota > Chlamydiia > Chlamydiales > SM23-39 > DALYFE01. Next base: position 420 of record DALYFE010000028.1, read on the forward strand.
CCTTTTTGTCGGCCTCCTAAGCATCCATAGCCATGACTCACACAGTCAACCAAACAATATTTACTCCGTTCATCTTGGATGTTATCGGGGACACGGCAAAACTGAACGCATCTCCCGGTGTTTTACAATTGCTTGGACATCGACCGGAAGACGTCCCTACCTCTATGAAAGTATCCGATTTTTTTGATCATTTTTTTTCTACGGAAGCCATGCAAAAATATAATGAAGTCATGGCAACAGGAGACCCTTCAAAAAGTGTCTCTATAATTATGTCTCTTAAAAAAAATACGGAGACGACCCCGGGAGCTCCCATATGTCAAGCAACCATACGGGTACTGTTTCGAACCATCTTCACATAACAATGCAAGAAGACACTTCAGTATAAAATCTAGATACATTCAACAACCCGGATCATATGGCAAATATCAACAGCACAGTCACTCAAACGACATTCACTCCGTTTGTTGCAAATATTAGCGGAGACACAACAAAATTTAGAGTGTCCCGCGATGTTTTACGAATCCTCGGATACCGGCCGGAAGACATCCCTACTTCCATGAAAACATCTGATTTTTTTCAGCAATTTTTTTCTAAGGAAGCCATACAAAAGTATATTGGCGCCGGAGTAATAGCAGGTTTCCCGGAAGATATCACCGCTATTATTTCTACGAAAACAAAGACAGACACAGTCACCGGAGCTCTTATACGTCAAGTGGTTGTGCGCGTGCTGCTTAGAAATACTTGCACAACAAGTTAGAGAAAAAGCCAGCAATCACATCAAAACTATTTTTTGACATGCCGAGTTTTCCCGCGCAACTGTAAAGGCTTTTGCGCTTAGTATTAGCAAGATAATTGCCTTGATCTGTCTGCAATTGATGTATCTAATAATTTTGCGAGGTATCCGACCTGGGCACCTACCAGCATACCAAGATGACTTCCCGGAGTGTCAAGGACTGCCACTTTCCCTCGGATTAAAGAAAGCCAGGTGGCGCTTAATGGAATATTCTTCATTCGGAAAAAGCGCTCTTGCGCCTGAATAAATACAATGTCGCCATTGTATGGCTGAGGAGTGTAATCTTCTAAAGCCTTAAGGTGATTGCGAACCTGTGCGAAAGTTCTTTGTTGCTGAGGCACAGGTAATACATCCAACCCCATTGCTCGAATAATCTTT
>DALYFE010000028.1:1600-16307 GCA_031972195.1 Chlamydiales bacterium
ATCTTTCTTTCTAAATCTTCAGAAGAAAGCTTTCGCAGCACTTCCGAAAAAATTTCCTTACCTTCTAAAAGCTCCATTAAAAAAGCGAGCATTTCCCAGTCGTGATTGCGCGGAACAAAATCGCATGTTGGGTTGATCGCATCAATCATACCAACAAATCCAAGCAAAAGTCCTCGCTCATTCATCTGTCTTGCCATCTCATAAGCGAGAATACCGCCAAACGAGCAACCGCAAAGAAAATAAGGGCCCTCTGGCTGCACCTTGAGTATCTCTTCTATATATAAAGCGGCAATCGCTTCTATCTTCTTTGGTTCCGCGCCATGTGCTTGAATCCCAAAAATAGGACCTTTAAAAATCATCGCTTTAGCAAGAGCCTTGTATGAAAAAATATTTCCATCAATTCCATGGACAATAAATAAAGGAGAACCCTTTCCCTGTCTGAGAGGGACAAGACAAGATGCATCTATAGCTTGCTCTGAAATAACTGCTGCAAGTTGAAAGAGAGTTGAAAATTGATAAAATGTTTGAAGCTTTATTGAAATTCCCAGTTCTTTTTCAATTTGAGCAATTACCTGGATAGCTAAAAGAGAATCTCCTCCAATCGCGAAAAAATCGTCCTGCAAATCAATGGCATTCATATGGAGATTTTCCTTCCAGATTTCCAACAAAGCTTCCTCGATATTGAAAGAGACTTTTTTCTTTTTTGCTTCAGACATGACAGATTTTTGCATTAAAAGTGGCGGATCAATCCAATATCGTTTTTTTTGAAACGGATATGTAGGAAGAGAGAGTCTCAAGGGTTTTAGCTCGGTCCAAAGATTCATCCAATCAACCGCTTGACCAGCCCTCCATCGATCTCCAATTTCGCAGAGTTCTTTTTCACGAGAGGATGCTAAGTATCGCTTCTCAAAATCCTTTCCTAGAAGCAATGCAATCGCTTCTTCTCTATCCCGGCATACAATCGCTCTTCTATAAGAAAACTCCATCCTTCCTGTTTGAAGGGAATACGCAACATCTGCCAAAGCAATCTCAGGATGATTCTTTAGATAAACACCAAGATTTTGCGTCATGGTTTCTAAAGCCGCTTGATTTTTCGCAGACAAAATGAGCAATTGAGAAGAATTTTCTTGTATAGATTTGATAGACTTCGGACTCTCTTCCAAGAGAACATGAGCGTTGGTTCCTCCAATCCCAAACGAGCTGACGCATGAGCGCCTTTTTGAACTGTTCGAAGGCCAATCCTTTAATACTGTGTTGACATAGAAAGGACTATTTTCAAGATCAATATGGGGATTTGGAGCCTGAAAATGGATTGTTGGCGGGATTTTTCCATCGCGCAAAGCTAAAGCCGCTTTGATAAGCCCAACAACTCCAGCAGCTTCCATAGAATGACCCATGTTGCTTTTTACCGACCCAATCGCACAAAAATTCTTTTTCTGCGTATATTTTTGAAAAACCTGAGTTAACGCCTCCGTTTCAATTGGATCTCCAAGGAAAGTTGCTGTCCCATGCGCCTCAACATAAGAGATGGTCTCTGGATGAATATCTGCCATAGCAATTGCAGATTCGATCGCCTTGGCCTGCCCAACTGCACTCGGCGCTGAATAGCTCATTTTCTCTCCGCCGTCATTATTGAGTCCATACCCCCTAATCACTGCATAGATATGATCTCGATCGGCTAGCGCATCTTCCAATCGCTTTAAAACAACAACACCTACTCCATTGCTCGGAACAGTCCCATTAGCTCTCGCATCAAATGGTTTACATTGGCCATCCGGAGAAAAAATCATTCCTTCTTGATGCATATAGCCGCTTTTTTGAGGAAGAAAAATAGACGCGCCTCCCGCTAACGCCACATCGCACTGATAAGTTAACAAGTGGTTACAAGCAATACAAATAGAGGTAAGAGAGGTCGAACAAGCCGTTTGCACTGTTAAGCTGGGGCCTTTTAAATTCAGCCTGTAAGAAATCTTTGTCGTTAAAAAATCAGGTTCATTCCCAATCCGAACAAAATAATCTCCCATTTTATCCATAAGCTTCCGATTTGGGAAAAGGTGATGAAGAAAATATAGGCTCCTTCCAGATCCTCCATAAACTCCAATCAAACCCGGATATTGATCCGGACGGCAGCACGCATCTTCCAAAGCTTCAAATGCACACTCTAAGAAAAGCCTATGCTGAGGATCGGTTAGTTCTGCTTCATGGGAAGGAATGCCAAAAAAATCAGCATCAAAAAGTTCAATATCATCCAAAACACCTCTCGTCTTCACATACTGAGAAGAGCTCACCCATTCTTCAGAAACTCCCGCATCGAGCAGCTCTTTCTCTGAAAACCTTTGAGTTAATTCTTTGCCTTGAAGGAGATGGCTCCAGAAAGTCTCCACATTAGACGCACCTGGGAATCGCCCAGACATGCCAATGATCGCGATTGACTGTTCTATTGCCTCGCTCATAATAATCCTTTTTTATGAAACTTCTTCTTAAACTGTTGAAAAGCCGATTTTTGGTTTTTGGCGAATTCCACAGAATTTGCTGGTTGAGATCTTTCGATTTCTTGGGTGACAAGATGTTGAGCGAATTTGGAAATAGTTGGATATTCGAAAAAATCAGAAACACTTATCTTAAAGCCCATAACTGTTTCGAGACGTGTTTGCAAACATGCTATCAGAAGAGAATCTCCTCCTAATTCAAAGAAATTATCATCAACTCCAAAAGATCCTTGGTTCAACACGTCTCTCCATATCTCAAACAATATTTGCTCTGTCTTAGACGATGGCGGCCTGGAGATTTTCTGGGCAGCTAACTGCGACTCACGAAGACTTAAGACAGCCCGATCGACTTTCCCGTTCAACGTATAAGGCCATTGCTCAATTTGAACGAGGCTCGATGGGATCATATACTGCGGCAATGTATCTTGGAGATACTGTCGCAATTTTTCTACCATATTCTCTTGTACTGACGTAGAAAAATACCCCACCAATCGTTTAGATCTATTTTCTTGATCCTGAGCAATCACAATGGCTTCATTAATACCCGGACACTGACGAATTGTATGCTCTACTTCTCCCAATTCAATACGGAAACCTCGAATTTTGATTTGATGATCCATACGGCCCAAATATTCAATATTGCCATCCGACAAAAACCGGCCGAAATCTCCTGTTCGATATAGAAGAATGGGCTCTTGATTGGACAAAGAGATCCGCAGGAACTTCTCTTCTGAGAGATTCTCCCTATTTAAGTAGCCTCTTGCTAAACCTGGCCCGCCAATAAAAATTTCCCCTTTAACGCCCAATCGAACCTGTTGGAATTCTTCATCTAAAATGTAGACCTGAGTCTCTGAAAAGGGCTTACCGATTGTGATCGGCGAAATCTCTTTGCTCACTGGATCGTAAATTTTTGAAAATGTCGCGCCTACTGCATACTCCGAAGGTCCATAAACATTATTAAGAACTGCATTCGGAGCTAGATTCGCATGGATGCGAGGCATTTCATTAGGAATGCTATCCCCTCCAAGATCAACGTATCTTAAAGAAGGCATCATCCTTTGTTGATTTAAAATCATCGCATAGAAAGAAGGGATGCAAAGTGTATAGTTAATCTCATGTTTCTCAATTAAATCAATGATTTGGCCAGCATCGATCGCAATATTGCTCGCTGGGATACAGACAGTACCTCCACAAGCGAGCGTGTGAGCAATGACAAGTAAACTAGCGTCAAAACTAATGCTTCCAGCAATAAGCGAAGTCAACTCTATCGAATGCATTGCTCGATGAGCCAGAGCAGCATAAGATAACGCCTTATGATCTAACAAAATGCCTTTTGGCTTCCCCGTTGAACCGGAAGTATAGACAATATATGCCAAATGGTGCGGATGAAGCGACAAGAACTCGTTGGTTTTGCCTTCGGGAATAGCATCCATCATAACAGTGTTGCAAGGCAAAGAAAAAAATTTAGATTTTAAATTATTCTCTGTTAACAGAATAACAGGCTTGGCATCTTCAACGATTGATTCAATTCGATCAACCGGATAATTCGGATCTATCGGTAAATAAGTCGCTCCGGCATGTAAAATACCCAACATTCCAACCAATAAATTCAATCCATTCTCAATGCTCAAAGCCACAATATCTTGGGGCTGAACTCCGCTCTCTCTTAAGAAATAAGCGAGCTGCAAAGAGCGATCATATAACTCCCTATAACTCAAACAATTATCTTTAAAAATACCTGCAATTTTTTTAGGATTTGCAAAAACCTGAGCTTTGAACAAATCGCACAAACTACTAAAACCTTCTTGCTCAATACTCTCTTTTTTCAACAGACCACTTACAATCATTAAACCCAACAATTTTAAATTGTTTTATACAATTCAATCGATTTATGGCATTTAAACCTGAACAATGTTACTATTTTTCACATAATCTCGAATACTGAAATCTCTCTATTCGATGCGACCGTGCTAGAAAGAAATAGTTAAAAGAGGTTCTCTAAGACATGCGTTTATTTTTTTCACAGACAACTCAGGAGAAAAAATGAGTAATTCAAAAAAAACCGATCTTAATGCAGTTTACTACCAAAATTATTCAAAACCACAATATGATCGAGCCCAGGAATTACTAAAGCTTTTAACTATCAACGAATCTTCTTCTATCCTCGATATTGGCTGCGGTCACGGCAATATCATTGCCGAACTTTCAGAACGAGCGCTAAAAGGCAAATCCATCGGAATAGACGCTTCGTCAGATATGATTCGTCTTGCAAAAGAAACGTTCCCAGATTCTCAGTTCCCAAATCTAGAATTCCAGCAAAAAAAAGCAGAAGAAGTTGATTTCATCCATTGTTTTGACATCATTACCTGCTTCAACTGCCTTTTATGGGTCAGAGAACCTCGAAAAGCGCTAAGCTTAATGTGCAAAGCTTTAAAGCCTGGTGGCACTCTGGTCATTTTAACTTATCTTAAAGCATCCTCTTACATCACTTTTCTAGAAAAAACTCTTGAAGAATTCCCTGCCTATAAAGAATCGTCCGCTGCTCGCACTATGCTATCGATTGAAGAATATAAAGAGGTGCTATTATCGCATGGTTTGATATTAGAGGAATTCCGGCCCGAATGGCGCTTTTCAAAATACAAAAATACTGAAGAACTAAAAGCCTATCTCAAAGGGTGGCTCGGTTGCTTTGTCCCTTTGCCAGAAGAACTTCAAGAGCCATTTTTAGAAAAAGCAACTGCATACAGTCACTCTGAAAATATAAGCCCTGAAAAAAATGAGATCATTTTACCCTATCAATTGTTAGCTATCCGAGCATGTTATAAATCTTCTTGACAACAAGAAGATTATTTAACAACTTGTGCTGAAGTGAAGTTGAGTAACTGATGCAAACTGCTTCGCAGGATTCGAAGAAAAACAGATTTCTTTCTTTAATTTTCCTTTTCATTGCTTCTGATGTAATGTGCGATAACTATATCATTGGTGCGTTCAATCATCGGGCTCCACTTACAGAATTGGGACTACTTCTCCTCATGCTCTCTCTACAAATCATCGTCTCTCCCATTCAAGCTGGCCTTTCTGATTTATATGGACGAAGGAAAAGTTTACTTTTTTCAATATTCTTCTCTTTTTTAAGCCTTATTTTTGTGTTTTTTTATGACATAAAAATATTCTCATTCATACCCATGCTTGTTTTGATTAATCTTTCGAAAGGCATTCTTGGGAACACAATACCGATCGCTTGGGCGGCCGTAGGCGATATTAGCGGGAAAAAACTCCGATTTTCTTTTGCCTTAGCTACAGCTGCCTATGCAGTCGGTTATATGACATTAGTTTTCTTTAACAAGTATCTCCCAAATTCTCTAGCCACCTTCATATTAATCATAATTTTCTCAATCATTGTTTTTATGTGCTTTAATTATTTTTTTGACTTAAAGGACATGAAAACACAGGAAATCCATCGGCTACATATCAAATTTCCTTCTTATGTTATGCGTGAGGTTGGCTTAATTATTAAAGATCTAAAAGACAAACCAACACAAAACCTTTTTCTTGCTTATATTTTATGGGAAATCTCTATTTATGTAATTCTCATCCTGTATGCTGACTTCATGAATAACGAATCCGCATTTATAGAAGTTTTAATGATGATTGGATTTTTAATAGGAATTTCAACCTTTAAATTCACCGACACCATCTCCGACAGTAAAATGATCCGATGGGGCTATATGGTTTGCGTGTGTTCTCTATTACCATACTTCATTTTCTTTTATTTTATTCAAGACATTAGCATAGTTTTAGCAGGATGCTATTTCTTTCATGCAGTTGGGAATGCTCTGCTATCTCCTACTATCTACTGTATTGTTGGGGAAAATAAAGCAGATCATGAAAAAGGGAAAATATATGGATTAGTTGAATCTACCGATACAATTGCATTTTTAATAGCAATCATTTTTATCATTTTATACAAATGGCTTAACCTTCATATTTCTTATTTAGTTTCACTCTCTTTCATTACAGCACTTGTTTCTTGGATTCCATACAGACGATTTGAAAAACTGCGCAAAACCCTTACAAATTAATTCAACTATCGAGCTCATATGTCAAAGGACAAAGAATTTGATCGAAAAATTACAATTGTTACCGGAGGCTCTTCAGGAATTGGCAAAGCATGCGCAGAACAATTTGCCAAAAAAGGAGCAATTGTAATCATTGCAACACGCGATCCCAAAAAGGCCGCTCATACAGTCAAAGAGTTTCAATCATTCGGCGGACAAGCGACTTTTATTCAAACGGATGTCTCTCAATCAACCGAAGTCGAAGCATTGATCGATAAAACCGTCAAACGGTATGGAGCACTACACTATTTAATCAACAATGCCGGAATTGAAGGAACCCCATTTGTCACAACAACCGATTATCAGGAGGCCATATGGGACCAAGTAATGGCTGTGAATTTAAAAGGCACTTGGTTGTGTATGAAATACGCAATCCCTGCAATCTTGCAGTCAGGAGGAGGGGCAATCGTGAATGTCTCGTCCTTTGCAGGTTTAAGGGCTAGTAAAACAGGCGGTGCAGCTTACACAGCTAGCAAACATGGAATGGTTGGACTAACAAAAGCAGCCGCTCTCGAATATGCAAAAAAAAATATTCGCATCAATTGCGTTTGTCCAGCTATCATTGATACGCCGAACACACACAATATTTTAGGCGATCAAATTTCTGTAGCAGGAAAAGACTTTCCAATGGGGCGCATTGGCAAATCCCACGAAGTGGCAGATGCAGTATTATGGCTCTGTTCTCAACAAGCTTCTTTCATCACAGGCATAGCTTTACCGATCGATGGCGGCCTTCAAATCTGAAGGATTCTTGATTTGGAGAGGTATCTACTCGGTCTTGTCTCGTGCCTTCGAATACCAGTTCATCCTCCTTTCCCGTGTCTCACTACTACTTAAAACGCCGCTCGTGCAACCTGTATTGGCAAGCTTTGATCAATTTCTTCTTTTTCGTTACTAGTTTTTTTAGGATCAAAATTAGGCGATAGAGCGCTAGTCATTTACACCTCTTTTTTTGGTTGTTGATTGCTGGATTTATTTTCTGTGTGTGGCTTTGGGGCTGATTTTCCATAAATGTACGCAAAAAATATTGCAGCCAACAAACTAATTCCTTTTGCAGTATAAGTTTGTGCATACCAAGCTTTGTTAAAACAAAACTCACTAATTCCTGCCGAAGTCGAATGTAGCGCCCTATTTTCAGAAAGAAAGTTCCCCATCACTTCTTTCGATGATTTCTCTGTTTTCTTTTTTCCCCCGGTTTGTATTTGCGGCAACGCAATTTGTTGCCTTATTTCGGGCGAATCCTTCTCAACTCTCATAAAAAACCTCCAAAAACTTTCAAATGCTCTCACATTACCTATAGACAATTGCCTGACATCGGACCTACATGCTGCCTACTGCCTGAATTTCCGTATCATCTCCTTTCTTTTTTGAAGGAAGCGAATGGTGTGAACACTCCCTCAGCTAAAGCAGAAGGCGTCTCCCAAGAGCAGCTTTCGCCACAACGAAGGACCGACTACCGATATCCACACTCAATGTGTGGCAAGAGGGCTTCTAGGGATTGGATACCCAAGCTATCTATTTCGAGAGCCACGAGTTTTTAGAGAACGACTCCCAGCCTGCTCGACAGTGCGGGTAGTGTATTTGAGTGAAATGTTAAAAACAAGAAGCATTCCCTATTCAGGAACGTCACCACTAGGTTTTTCCAGTCCTGTTAAAGCAGCTACCACAACTCTTGTCGTGCTTGCTGCATTATCCAATTTACCACAAGCCAGAGGATCTGATAGATTTGTAAATTGCATGGATTCCTGCGACAAGATCGAGGCAGATCTCGGGAAGCTCATTTGCCAGACTGCTTGCCTATTTATGGACTGGTTCAAGAACAAAAAATAAAATTATAGGTGCTTATATGAAAGAACTGACGCTTAACCCACTTGGTATGGCGGCAATCTTACTCGCAAGAATATTTTTAGGATCATTGTGCTTGTGCGGAGGAATCCATTTATTAGGCTTCAAAAATTTTACGCCGTTTTTTTCATGGAAAAGGGTGGCAAGCTTTTTCTTGCTAACATTCGGGTTAAGGCTGCTCATTGATGCTATATTCAGCTTCGCTATTGCATAGTTAGCAGATGGGAGGAGGTCATTGAAACAGACTCAAAATGCATCTTCCCTGCCATTATCGCAAGAAAGTAAGACAATTTCTGCAGAAATCTACTCGCGCATCCCAATCACCGTAGCGTTGCGCCCGGTCGATCGGTTCGCTCGGTAGGAGAAGTAATCATTTTGGCTGCAATGCGTGCAAACGCCTGCAATCTCAATGTTTTTTTCCATGATCCCACAGCCCATCAGCTGCTTTTTACTGATCTCCCAAAAATCAAAATAATTCGGCTTGGTCTGAAACTTCCAAAGGTCTGACGGGAGCTCTTGGCGATAGTTTTTGTATTCGGCATGGTCGGGGCCAAGCGATGGAGAGACGCAAACGAGCAGGTTATGCGCCTGAGTACCAATATCTCGATGCATCGCATCCACAACACGGGCATAGAGATTTTGCGCGCTTCCTTTCCAACCTGCATGCGCAATGGCAACCGCTTCATGAACAGGATCATAGAACATCGTGGCTTGACAGTCTGCGTGAGTAATCGCAAGTCCGATATTCTTTTCTGTCGTAAATAACGCATCTGCCAAAGGCACCGTCTCGCAATTTTTGGCAGTCACTCGATGGACATTGCTCCCATGGGACTGCTTGGCAAAACAGATGCGGGTCAAGGCAACGACTTTGCGGACCACTTCGCGATTTTCTTTAACACTTTCAGGATTGTCTCCTACGGAATCAGATAGATTCAAGGTAGCAAATGGGCCTTCGCTAACCCCGCCATGACGAGAAAATACGCCATGCACTATATGGGGATACGATTCAAGAAGATCAAATTCCAGCCACTCTACTTTGCGTTTTTTTTCCATAAATCTAATATTCTCCAAAAAACAATCTATTTTCTTCACATCTATCATCTATCGAATTCAGTTAACAGAAAATTCTTCAAAAGCTATGTTGAAAATAGATAGCGCCCTTTGTTGGAGTCGCATGCCGCCCTCTCGAAATGAAGATCCTCCTCAAAACCTTCCCCTCGGCGTAGGAATTTGCCTGACCGCCTATTTGTTTTTTGTAACCGTCAGTTCCATTGTGTGGGTGTTCCAGGGGCATTTTCCTACCGTGCAAATTCTATTCATTCAAAATCTCGTCAGCTGGCTATGCCTCCTCCCAATTGCTTTGCGTAAAGGAGTTAAAGAGCTCAAAACCAATTTTCTATCAGACCACCTTCTACGGGATTTATTCGGAGTTGGCAGCTATTTCCTCTATTTTCTCGCAATCAGGGATCTTAACCTCGTCGACGCAACAACGCTCAACTATAGCTCTCCCTTTTTCGTCCCGGTGATTTGGTGGATTTGGATGAACCAAAAAGTCGGCGGGCATGTCTGGTGGTCGATCATCGTTGGATTTATTGGAGTTGCGGTGATTCTAAATCCGACTAAGGAAATTTTTCAAATCGGCTTCATGTATGGACTCTTTGCAGGGATTTCTTCCGCGATCTCTTTTTGCAGTCTAAGGATCTTAAATTTGCATCGGGAACCGATGCGCCGGACACTTTTTTATTATTTTTCTTTCGGAACGCTCATCACGTTCCCGTTTGCATGGATCTATTGGGTTCCTCCAACCGGCATCGAATGGGTGCAAGTGATCAGCGTAGGGGTAGGAACTGTGATCGCGCAAATCTTATTAACCGTTGCATATCGCTATGGAACCGCCTCCTATTTATCTCCGCTTGGATATTCTACGGTAGTCTATGCTGCATTGATCAGCTGGCTGATCTTCGATAAATCACTGACAATCCGCTCTCTCATTGGAACGGTTTTGATCATCGTCGGAGGAACTTTGACTTATATCTTTAAGAAAAAACCGGAAAGCATTGCCGAAACTTTCAAGAATCCGGACGCGAAATAAGCCATTTTTTCTGGGCCCACTTGCAGAACCAATCTCCAATATGCACTGCATCTTCTTCAGTAGATAAAGAAAGGGCGTCATTCAAGCTCGATCCGGAGGCAAACGCTTTAAGGATCCGAAATTCTCCTAAAGAAATCGACTCGGACCGAAATGCGCCGTCTGAACAAGAGAGTGCAAAATAATGGGGATGCGACCATTTTACGGTTGGCAATGGATTGGCCTGCCAATATTCAGCATCTTTCGCAAGAAGCTCTTTTCTAAATGCAAATAGATCGGCATCAAACTCAAATAAAGCAACGCAAGGCTGCAAATTGATGGTCAAATCTTCAATGTGCTGCAAATCACTTGGACTAAGCGAAGGGAGTTTTTGAGCAAAAAAAAGACGATTGTACGCTTCATCAATTCGAGAGCATTCAAGAATAAGCCGTTTATTGTCTTTTTGATAAAACTCTGAGATCCAATCAGGCAAATGCTCTCCTAAATAGGTCAGAGCCCAATGGTTGGGAACGTATTTCAAAAGATATGGCTCTGCAATCTGTCGGTTGAAATGATGGTATCCGAAGATGCGGACCAAAGCGGGATAGTCTTCTTGCAAGAGATTCAAAAGACGAAACCAATACTGCTGGTTATAAACACCAATGCGCTGCTGAGCTGTCATGGTGGGGCCCTCTCCAATTTTTTGAGCAATCTCCGCATTCGTCTCTTCATCGTAAATGGGAATGGAAAGAGCATCGGACTGCCGCAATGGACGCACCAAAAGACGCGCCACCCAAGTCTGCAGATCTAAAAGGGAAGAGGGAACTGTCATAGGCTGTTATACTGCGGAACAATCTGTTGCTGAAACGCTTTTGCCTTCAATGCCTCTTTCCATGTATCGGAAAAAGAAAGGAATCGATCATCCCACTCTAAAAGGGTCGAAACAGGTCCCGTCAAAGGATAGACCTCGGCATAGATTTTCCAAACTTCATCGCAAACCACATCGTCATGCGTATCCAAACAGTAGGCGCCATAATCCGTATGTCCTGCTAAATGGATCTGCACAACACGCTCTAGAGGAAGCTTGCTATAGTATTCTTTTGGGCTAAAGCCGTGATTGCGGCTCGATACGTAAATATTATTCACATCGAGCATCATTAAAATATCTGCCTGCTCGATCACTGAACCGTAAAATTCCCATTCAGGCATTTCATCAGCTTGATATGTTGCGTAGGAGGAAATATTTTCTAAAGCAAAAGGGACTTCTAAAAAATCCTGAATAATCCTTGCGCGCTCAACTACATACTCGCAAACATCGCGCCTTAAAGGAAGCGGCAGCAAATCGTGATAATGGGCGCCTGCAACCCTGCCCCAGCATAAATGGTCTGAGAGCCAAGGCGTTTTTGTTTTTCTTGCAAGGGCTTTTAATTTCTTTAAGTAATCAAAATCGAGAGGATCCGGCCCTCCGATAGAAAGACTGACCCCGTGTAGAACGACAGGGTAGCGCTCCAAGATCTTTTCCAGATTGCGCATCGGCAATCCGGAAACATCCATGTAATTTTCACTGATCACCTCAAACCAATCGATCGAAGGCTTTTCTGCGAAAATTTCCGCAAAATGGACAGGTCTCAACCCAATCCCGATCCCTAAGTTTGGGATCCCATCTCGCTTACGTTTAGGTACCATCGCCGGCAGCATCGCTTTTGCAAGAGCTGTTTCCTTTGCAGCACGATGAACATCCGCAGCCATGCTTGCAGCGGCATTCATTGTGTTTGCAATCGCAACCATCCCGGCAACTGCCTCCCTCGCAATGATCGAGGGAGATTGCAACTTCAGGATCCGGGTGAGAGACCCTTTCTTGAGCAGACAAACAACATCCGACAGATAGCCCCATAAGGGCTATCCTGAACATGTCCGAAGCCATGCTTAATTGTCATCCATTGCTTCTTTGGCTGCGCCTCTGCGCTTAGGATAAGGTTTTTTGCAGTTGCGAGTATCTCTTTCTGTTTTTGTGCCGCAGCCGCAATTGGCTCTGCAGCTTGTTCGATCGCGTCTTATCTCTGAGATTCCCCCGCCTGAGTAGACATCAATGCCTGAGCAATCTTCCGGTCTTGGAGGGCAATCTTCTGATTGTCCCATCACGATTTCCTGACTATCTTCCATTTGCAGTTCCTGCTCAAAGGGAACTTCCATTTCTTGAGCTGACAGGCAAGACACTCCAGCGGTCAGGCCAAATAGGGCGATTTTCTTGAGATCTTTCTTCATATCTAACACTCCGGTTAACCTAAAAATACTAGAAATTTTTTCATATTTTTGAAGTTAATTGCCTGGTGATTATTTGTCCAGCAGGAGATCAAAAAATAGCCCCCAATTTTCTATACATTAAATCCAAGGTACCCTATCATTTTTGCTATTGATTGAATCAATTTTTGGGTTATAGAAATGGTGCGAAAATTTTTTCTTTTAGTTGTTTCTGCTGTTTTGCCTGTTTTTTCAGAAAACATCTCTGAAGATGTCCACGAATTTTCCGGAAAACACTTTGTAGCCAGCTATCTAGACTGCGACACGGAAGCCTTAAGCGACCTCGACGGCCTCCAAGACGCAATGGATCAGGCTGTGGGTGTTTGCGGCGCTACGATCCTCAATCAAAGTGCCCATGTTTTCCCACCGCATGGCCTGACGAAAGTATATTTACTCTCCGAAAGCCACGCCAGCATTCATACTTATCCTGAATTTGGCGCTTGTTTTGTCGATTTATTTACTTGCGGCAATAATTGCTCTGCAGAACGTTTTGACAAAGCGCTCCGCGAATACTTAAAGCCTAAAGAAGTCAACGCCCGCTTTTTCCTTCGAGACGGGTCCATTAGCGAAATTCCCTACGAAGTTACCATGAATTAAAGAGTTCCTCCATTATGGAGGAACGTCTTGAAGAACTCTCCCCCTTCGGGAAAGAGTTTCTTTACCCGGGGGCTTTTTTATGAATCTGCTCTTGGGCGCGAAGACATGCTTTCCAAGTTGAAAATTGCGGATTGCTCTCATCGGTAAAATAAAGATTATCAAGTCCAATCTGCTTGACCATTCCGGCTCTATGGAAAACATGCCAAACTTCCTCGGTCAGGCCGCTGATCACCAAATGACACCCGGAGGCTTTCAATGTTTCATAAAGCCGCAAAATCGCCAAACACATCGATGCGTCCATATGATACACATTGTTTAAGCGCAGCACGATGGCTTGAACGGTCCGGTCTTTAGCAACAGATTCAAGAGCCGCTTCAAAAACATCGGCCGTTGCAAAATATAAATCGCCTCCGATTCCAATAATTCGTACTTTCCGATGCACCGTATCGCTCGGGTTGACAGTCATCAAACGGCCTTTTGCATTGAAAGCATATTCGACTAAGTGAGGCGTTGCAGATTTTTTTAGATAATTTCCGATTGAAATAACAATTCCAATAAAAAATGCGACATCTAAACTAAACAAAAGACAAGAAAAAAATGTTAACATAAATACCCAGGCATCAGCTCGGGTAGCTCGGAAGGAAAATTTAATTTCGTTCCAATCCATGAGGGTATGGACTGTCGCAATCAAAAGAGCAGACAGAGCAGCTAGAGGAATCTGTCTGACCAAAGGCCAGAAAAAAAAGATGATGATCCCGGTAAATACTCCGCTAAATATCGCAGAAAACCTTGTTTTTGCATGGAGGCGGTAATTCAAAGTCGTTCTTGTCGCACTGCCTGAAGCGGGCATTGCTCCCGCCAAAAATGAAAGAATAAAATTACTAAGCCCTAACGAAAACACGTCCTGGTTTGCCTGAACGCTTTGCCCTGTTTTTGCAGCAAATGCACGGGAAATGGAAAACACTTCCAAAATTGCTAAAAAAGAAAGCGCTAACGCTGCCGGAAAAATTTTATTAATTAGACTCAAGTCAAGAAGAGGGAACGCGAAGGTTGGAAGAGGTGTTGACGAAAGCTGAACGTCGCCCAGGACTTGAATCCCGGAGGCTCCAAACCACTCTTGGAGCCCCTGGGTCAATAAAGAGGCGATAATAAGAGTAAATAATGCATAAGGCCAGTTATTTAAGTATCTTCGCATGATCAATAAAGATCCCAAGCTCACGGACCCTACCAAAACCGTTGCCCAATCCATTTGATGCAAATGGAGAAAAAAGTACCCCGCCTGGGACAAA
>DALYFE010000029.1:0-420 GCA_031972195.1 Chlamydiales bacterium
TTTTTACCAAGAGGACCGGCAACGAGATAGACGGGAGTGGATCCCACAGGAGGTGTTGCGATTACCGTATCTGAGGCGGTGTCAATAACCGAGACGCTGCCATCGGCAAGGTTTCCTATATATACCTTGTTTCCATTCGGAGTGATGACAAGGTAGCTAGGGGCTGAGCCAACCGGTATGGTTGCGCTAACCGTATCTGTGGTTGTGTTGATCACTGAGACAGTATTGCTACCAAAATTTGTCACATAAACTTTACTCCCATTCGGTGTAATAGCAAGGTAGTTTGGGATTGAACCTACTGCCGGCGTAGCAATCACCATATCGGTAGCGGTGTCGATCACCGAAATGCTTGCGCCGTTGTTGTTCGTAACGTAAACTTTGTTCCCATTGGGAGTAATTCCTAGATAGTTAGGCCCCATG
>DALYFE010000029.1:430-4313 GCA_031972195.1 Chlamydiales bacterium
TTGCAATCACTGAATTGGTGCCGGTGTCGATCACTGAGACAGTATTACCGGAAAAGTTTGCTACATAGACTTTTGCCCCGTCCGGGGTGATTGCAGCGTAGTTAGGAGCTGCGCCAACCGGTATAGTTGTGGAGACCGTATTCGTAGCAGTGTCGATCACTGAGACAGTGCTATCACCCAAGTTTACTACATAAACCTGTTTTTTATCAGGAGTGATTACATCGCAGATCGGCTGCGTTCCGACCGGGATTGTTGCAATGACTATCTCTAAGGAGGTATCAACTACAGAAAGATCATTAGAATTCGAGTTGACTACGTAAGCAGTACCTGCAAATAGAGATCCGACTAGCGATATAAAGCAAAAAACTTGTGATATGAAATGCATCTCTAATCACCTTCTTGAATTGTTATTCTAAAATGAGCTTGTTTGGGTCGGCTGTGAATTAAAAAACAACACCTAATGCTCCCCCAAAATTAAAATAATTCATGTTTGGATTTTCAATATTCACAGAATGATGGGATGGCGCGTAGATGCGAGCGCACTTGCAAAAATAATCAGCATAAAAATCGATAGAGAAATGATCGAAAAGCTGTATAAGAATGCCCGATTTAAGTTGAACGCCAAAATCCCAGTTGTGGACACTGTGGATTAGATCAGGCGAAGCAGTGAGTTCGCGCGCGTAGAGAAATTGCGCTCCCCCTCCAAAATAGGGTTGCAACCATTGATAAGCGTTATAGAGCCACATAATTCCTGCACTCAAAGGCGCTAAAGTGAGTTTTGTGGGGCGATGCAGGTTAGTTTGCCCTCGTTTATGAAAATATCCTGCGGAAACCCAACTATAAAGATGGGTTTGAATTCGGCAATCCCACTCCAAGCTCCAAATAGGACCGGACGGATAAAAAGAGCGGAAGTTGTTACTTGTAGGATAAAAATAACCGGAACGCACTTTCAGAAAACAGAAATCCGCCAGCTGCAAAGCATTTGTTTCGTTGATATGTTCCGGCAGCTCCGGATTAGCTTTGCAGCAGTTCTCTACAGTATGTTCAGTCTTGTGGATACCTTGAACAGGACATGTATATAGAAACAAAAACAATGCCAAAATACTGCAAAAAACACGCATAAAACACTCCAAAAACGAATAATAAGAGATATATATGTTTTATCTGAAATTTCACAAGAAGGATGTCATACCGATCGGTATCAGATTTAATCCACCCAGTGCAAGACATTCCTGATGATTGACCAGCGGCGCGGTATTGTCTGAAGGCTCTCTCCTTGCAGCCAATAACGGGTCATTTCTTCCTTAAATCCCGATTGTTCTTTCAAGACCAGCCAATTATTCAAAAAAGTGAGCCAATCTTCGGATCCGGAAGGAATTGCATAAGCGAGGTACCTCTGACCTAATGCTCCCCTATAATCAATCAGGGTAAAATCGGGATGGCTTAAGGTCCAGACGAATCCCTCCATGCGGATTGTCAACCAGGCATCGACCTTTCCATCGACCAGAGAAGCATCGCTTTCATCAGTGATGATCTGGGCCATAGGAAAATGGCGCTTTGCCAAAAATTCAAAAGCTCCAACTACCCGTATTCTTAGATTAGGATCTTTAGTAATTTTACCTACATTCATGAATTCATTTTGTTTTGAAGACGGGACGACAAGAACAATGTTTTCTTGTCTGTAGGGTTTTGTAAAATCCATAATTCGAATCCGATCTTCAGTCAGTAAGATGCCGGACATGGCGATATCAAATTCTCGATTTTCGACTTGGCGGTCAAAATTTTTATAGTCGGTTAGAACGAATTCCAGGCTGCAATCGAGATCCCTGGCCAGCTGGTAGGCAAAGGCAATGTCATAACCGACCAGCTCTCCATGTTCATTAAAGTAGGAATAAGGGGTGTCTACCGGAGAATATCCCACTCTAAGAATTCCGCTGCTTAAAATATCGCTGAATATCTTGTTTGATTTAGGCTCCCCTGTTTGCTCGCTGACGCTTTTTGAGATTTTGACAGAAACGGGATCCTCTATGACATCGCTGATTTTTAGGTCCATGTATTGATTCTGAAAATTATCTTGCAAATGCACTGTGCTGTGCAAGATCTCCAAAGAAATTGCCAGAAAAGATACTGTCAATAAAGAGTTAAGAAGCAGTGTTTTCCATTTAATTTGTAAAAGACCGTAATAAGAATAAAGAACCAAGATAATCAAACAAAGTATGCTAGCCGAGCTGACGAGCACTTGAAAATTCATAGTAATCGATAGTGTCTGCATAAACAGTTCTATCGATTCTTTCGGAAAATTCAGCTGTCCGGTCAAGAAAGAAACTGCGCTGATCGATGTTGTCGAAGATCCCACGGACATTGGCAATGTGAATAGAGAAAGGACTGCTTTTTCAGAGATGGTGAATGGATGGCGGAAAAAAAATGAAAGGAAAAAAATAAAAAAGAGGATCATGCAGTTGCCGATCTGTCCAAAGCTATAGCAAACGGGAAGAACCGTTTGAGAGGTAATGTGGAATCGGCCGGATCCTTCCACCTGTTTGGATCCCAGTTTTTTCATGTATAGAATAATGAATGGAAGCGCAATCGTCGGCAAAGCCGTTGCAAAAGGCAAAAGACACACGGTCTTTGTCGCTTTTAAGACTTCCCTATAGGACAGCGGAGTTAAACTGGAGACCAGGGCAGGAAGCACCCAAATAGTAATAAATAACGAGGCTCCAACGAATGCCAATACATAAAACTGAAAGGCAAAGACGTCTTCAAATTTGATCGTTCCAAAAGTAGAGGCCAATCGTGCAAAAATCCCAATTGGCGAAACGATGGCAAGCCACGTCAAAATTTTCTCAATCATCTCAGTGCTTCGTTCTAAAAAAGAAAGAACGGGTTCTTTTTTACGTAAATGCATCAATGCGGCGCCAAAAATAAGCCCTGAGGAGGCAATGGCAGGGACAATGTTGTTCACCAGGTCATAAAAGGGATTTTCGGGAACCAGGTAGCTGAGAAAGCTTTTTGCGAGAAATAAGCTCCGATCTTCTCCGACTTCGATGACTGAAGATGCCGGAACCGGAATGAGTAGATAAAGAAAATAAATCATTGCAAACGCAACAGCCCAAATCGCTACCCAAAAAATCCATCCTTTTTTTAACAGTTTTTTGCAAAGAGACGGAGTCATGGAGCCGATTCCATGAACTAATGAAAGTCCGATGTATGGCAATGCGACCATTTGGAGCATTGTCACATAGACTTCCCCTACGGGTTGCACTGCACTGCAAATGGGTCCAAAAAAAATTCCGCAGCCAATTCCTAAAAAAACTGCGATAAGAACTTGATAACCAAGGGATAATTTCATTAGGTTTGATTAAAATTTTGTTCCGATTCCTCTTCCAGAATATCTCGGTCTTTTTCGTTCAATAAAGGCTTTTTCTCTTCTTTTTTTGGAGGAGGATTGGGAGGCTCCGGATTCTCTAAATCTACTTTTTTAGGCCTTTCGGACATTGAAATATTTCCGGAAGAAGGCTTGTTGGGAGGTGGTTTTTTTGCGGGTTTCGGTTTCGGCGCAGGCTTTTGCTTGGTTGGAGGCGATGCAGTATTGGTTGCAGGAGGAGTGATTTGCGGCGGCTGAGTCCCCTCTGTCGGGACAACCAATTTTTGAAGACTTTTTTCAAGTTCCGTATCTTCTTTCGGCTGCACCAGCTTCTCAATGGGCGCAGTGGGTCCTTTTAGCGCTTTGTTTGCTGATTTTTTTCGTTTTACCAGGTAGTTATAATAACTAAATCCCCACCCGATCAGCTCCCCATTTTTAAAAGTCAGAGGAGTTAAGTTCATTGGGACCATGCGCGTTTGTCCTAAAACGGTGGGCTTTGTGACATAGAACCAAACATCA
>DALYFE010000029.1:4323-16149 GCA_031972195.1 Chlamydiales bacterium
TCCATATCGAAGGTCTGCTGGCTATAGGGTTGCTGCATGATGGTTAAAACTTCAGCTTGATTCATTCCGACGCAAAGACGGGATAAATGATCGATATTGATTTGCGCAGTCGAACTGGAACCCAATCCGTCATTCGCGACGCAGCTATGCAACAGCAGGCCTATCAATAAGAAAAAGCTTTTGAGCTTCATAGAAAGTTCATTCCCATCTTTTTGGACGGAGATTTTTTTTACGTACCGATTTTTGTTCTTGGAGCTGAAAATCTATATCGGCATCTTCAAGCCAATCTGCCACCAATTTATACAAAGCCCTCCCCCTCTCTAGAACCAATTGTTCATTGCCGGTGACAACCATCCAGATATAGCCACCGAAAAAAAGGCAAAGCCATAGAAACCGTCTCATAATCGCACATTATCTGGCGCTATAATTCAGAATCAATAAATATGAGTGGTTATGATTTTTTTATCGAACTTCCAGTCGATCAGACCTCCCTTTGAAAGTACTCAGTTAGAGACGTTTGAGTGGCTTCTTGACGCGCATTGCCGATCCGAGATGACCAAGGGCGCAAGCGATAACGAGATTACAGTATTTCGGAATGCACTGAGAGAGAAACTCTTTCGCGTTGGATGCAAGCCTGAGTCTATTGAAAAACGAGGGCACATTCTGCCTGATTTCTTTCATCGCGAATGGGAAAAGATGCATGTCTATCGCCTTACTGAATCCGCCTCGGGAATGAATCTATCGGTCCGATCCAAATTATTCGATCAGCATGCTGATCAAATTTTTGAGACATATTATCCGGAAAAAAGCTCTCCTCCCGACCATCTAATCCATGTAAGCTGCACAGGATACGTTTCTCCAAGCGGCGCCCAAAAGATTGTATCTAAAAGGAATTGGGGCGCACAAACCACGGTCACTCATGCCTATCATATGGGCTGTTATGGAGCTTTTCCGGCAATTCGAATGGGAATGGGTTTTGTCCAAGACAGCAAAATGCAAACAGATATTGTCCATACGGAAATATGCAGTCTTCACTCCAATCCCTCTCTTCATGAAACAGATCAATTGGTTTCCCAAAGTTTGTTTGCCGATGGATTTATTAAATACACTCTTTCTAAGACTGCGAAAACCCCTCATTTAAAAGTGATTGCAGTGTATGAAGAGATCATTCCCGACTCTGTAAAAAGTATGACGTGGAATGTCGCAGATTGGGGATTTCAAATGTCTCTTGCAAAAGAGATTCCGGTGCTCATTTCCCGTGCTTTAGAAGGGTATCTTCAGCGGCTTTGCAAAAAAGCTTCTATAGAGAATTGTTCCAACATGTTGTTTGCCATTCATCCGGGAGGGCCTAAAATTCTCAACTATATTCAAACGCTTCTTTCTCTGTCGGATGCTCAAATGCGCTACAGCTTTCAAATCTTAAAAAAATATGGCAATATGTCCTCCGCTACACTCCCTCATATCTGGGAGGCTGTTTTGTCAGACAAGGAAGTAAAAGATCAAACGCGCATTGTGAGTTTAGCCTTTGGTCCGGGCCTTAGCATTTCAGGGGCCATTATGGAGAAGATATGTGGATCTTAGTTATTTTGCCATTCGCTTTGCAAGCCGTAACGATTGGTATCGATGAGGTGTGGTTTCACTGGAAACGAGGGCTTCCTAAATGGGAGAGGATCGGCCATCCGGTAGATACATTTACAGTGCTTCTTTGCATGGGATACGTTCTTTTCGTTCCGTTTTCCAAACAAGCTCTCCTCCCCTACTGCCTGCTCTCTGCTTTTTCCTGTGTCATGGTTACCAAAGATGAATTCATTCACAAAGAGCACTGCAGCGGCGCGGAAAATTGGTTCCATGCAGTCCTGTTTTTACTCCATCCGATCACTCTGGCCAGTGCAGGTCTTATTTGGCCCGTTTCTTGGGGAGTAGAGACGGCTCCCTGGATTGCATCGTGGCTGACGCAAACAGCTATTTTGACAAATTTTTTAAAAGTGCAGTTTTTTTGCATGTTCCTGTTTATGTTGTATCAAATTGTATTTTGGAATTTTGTATGGAAAGACAGACCTGTTCTCAAGCATTGATTAACAATCAGTTCTACGATGATCTCAATGAATCGTGGTATACCGCCTCGAATCATCCTGTTGCATTGCTGCGTGCTGAAAATAGATTGCGTATTCCCTGGATCATTGATGCGATTGAAAAACGGTTCTCCGAAAAAACAGCCGTTCTCGATATCGGCTGCGGAGCCGGCATGCTGACGAATGTCTTGGCAAAACGAGGACATAGAACTTTTGGAATCGATCTTTCCGAAAGCAGCTTGGCGATTGCCAAAAAGTTCGATGCGACAGGAGATGTGCACTATCAAAAGGCAAGCGCCTACTCGATTCCCTTCTCCGAAGAGCATTTTGATGTTGTATGCGCTATGGATGTACTGGAACATGTGGAAGATCCTCAAAAGCTTATTGCAGAAGCCTCTCGCGTCTTGAAGCCCGGAGGACTCTTTTTTTTCCACACGTTCGATCGCAATCCTTTAAGCTATCTCTTCGTGATTAAAGGGGTAGAGTGGTGCGTTCGGAACACTCCGAAGAATATGCACGTCTATTCCCTCTTCATAAAGCCTGATGAATTGGACCAATATTGCCGCAATCACCGTTTAAACATTGAGGTGATGCGAGGCGTTTCTCCGAAATTCAATTCGCTCCCCTTTTTCAAAATGCTCTTC
Organism: Chlamydiales bacterium; assembly: GCA_031972195.1. Classification (GTDB taxonomy): domain Bacteria; phylum Chlamydiota; class Chlamydiia; order Chlamydiales; family SM23-39; genus DALYFE01. The sequence continues at coordinate 7,040 of DALYFE010000029.1, forward strand.
ACAAGAAATGTCTCCGATGCCTTTTCTTTTTCTTTTTGCAAAAGCCTGAAAATAGGGTATTGTGGCATTGCTCAAAAAAAATCTTAAGGAGATTTTATGGAACAAGTAATGTTCAAAGGCCATCCAACCGGCATTAGCGGCCATCTTCCGGCTTTGCACACAAAAGCGCCTGATTTTCAACTGGTGGATAGGGATTTAAAAACAAGAACCCTTCATGAATTTCATGGGAAGAGAAAATTGATCGCAACCGTTCCCAGTATAGACACGGGAGTTTGCAGTTTGATGACAAAGCACTGCAACGCATTTGCGAAAAAGCACGAGAACCTGGTTTTTCTCACGATTTCTGCTGATCTTCCATTTGCTCAAAAGCGCTTTTGCGAGGCGGAAGATGTTCATAATGTCTTGACTCTTTCCATGATGCGGAATAAAGATTTTGGCGTTTCTTACGGGGTGTTGATTGTAGATGGGCCCTTGGCCGGCCTTTTGGCAAGATCTCTCATCGTTTTAGATGAAAAAGATCACGTACTATATACCGAATTGGTGCGGGAAATCACCCAGGAACCGAACTATCACAAAGCCTTTGAAGCAATTCAAAATCGGTAGAGGCTTAGAAGCTGTCTGCGGATTTTTGAATTTAAGGAACAATTCGATTTTTTGATGATTTTTAATTGCGGAGAATGGAGACGACTTGCATAAAGTCGGCGCAATTCGAGTAATTAAAAAGCGCAAAAAAGAAATTGGACAGAAAATTAAAAAATTCGCAGACAGTTTCTTAGAGACAATCTCTGAATTAAATTTCAGAGATTGTCTCTTATTTTAAATGGATTGCCGGAGCCACTTTTCGGAGTAGAAAAAAGACAACGGCAATCCATCCTAAAAACACTGCGATCGATAACACATTGACAATCCCCAAAAGCTCCTTTGCAACGAGAAATTGCAGACTCAGGATGCAAATAGATACCAGAGCTTTGGAAGATCGATAGGCAAATACATCGATGATTGCTTTGGCTCGAAATTTTTCATCGAGCTTCATTGGAATGTAGAGCATTTCCCGGATCACCCCAAAAAGAGAAAAATCGATTGCCTTAATCAAAATATAAGATAGGGAAACGATAGCAAAAGAAGGGATCATCCAGCAAACCAGGGCATTGCCCAGTAATATAAAAGGGACGAAAAGATGGCTTCCTCTCACACCGAACAAGTGCACCATGAGGAATCCCCCAACAAATTGCAAAATGCCGCTGCATATATTGGTCAATCCGATCATGCGCCCAACGTATTCAGTCTTCAAATCCTTATCTATGATATTCGTCTCTAAGTGCGCATTGAATTGGTAATCCATCAGACCTACTGAAACTTGCATGAAAATGACTAGCAGTAAAACAGTAATTAGAAATGGAGATCTCCGAATTAAAGCAAAACTCTCTTGAGGCCTTGGATCTTCAGTCAAATCCTTTGAAAAGAAAGTTCCGTATAGCCCGCTTCGCTTAAATGCTTGAGAATAGCTCCAATACAACAGTAAATAAATAGGGAGCGTACAAAGAAAAAGCCTCTCCGAGCCAAGTCCCACTGCGCAAAATCCGGGAATAAAGCTCCCTATGATCGATCCTAGCGTTCCCATGCCGAAAATACAGCCATATAAATACTTGGCTCGAGAGACAGTGATTGTGCTGTGGATCATCGACCAGAGTTGCTTAAACATAAGGAGGATATAGATATCTTTCCAGATGAACTGAAAAAAAATGAATTGAGGGAAATGATGCAGCGCAAACGCGCAAACAAGATGCATGACGCTAACAATTGCAGAGATGATCCCAAGCATCCGGACAGGACCTATCTTTGGGAGGTATCGATTATATAGGTACACAACGGATAGGTTGAAAGGAACTGAAATCAGCCATACCCAGGGAATCATGTTCGAAGAAAATGTTGTGAGAAAAATGGCGCTGCTCGGAGGTCTGGTTGTAGAGTATTCGAATGAAATCAAAAAGCCTGTCAACATGGAAAAGAAAATAAAAAATTTTTCTATTCTTGTTAGAGACTGTAGTTCTGAGAAGACCGGATTTTTTGGTTTACTGGCTGCATCAGCCATTTAAACCGTCCAATTTTGTAAGAAATTGATTAAAGAAAGATCATGCTCCGGAGCTATGTAGATCCAATTCGATCGTTTTGAAGGCACTTTTAACAGCAAATCAGAACAATCGCATGCTTTCTGGATGATCACATGGCGTTTTGAAACTGGAAATGACAATCGATCCGGAGGCGGTTGAATATTGTGAAACTCCCAATCGATGTCGCTATCTTTGATTCCTTCTTTTGTTTTAAATGCCTGAATGTCTTTTTCTGTAATTTCGCTGGGGATTGAAATGGCGCGGAATCGGTGTTGGCGAAAAATAATGCATCGAGCATCCAAATGGCCCGGCAAAGAGGGATCTTTTGCCGCCTTATTGAGAGCGGAAATCACATCGGTGTCGCTGACTGACAAAAAGTCTTCCACATTTTCCAATGTTTTTCGAGAATAATTGGCCTTCATGTAACGGCGCAGATGGAAATTATATGCCTTAACTGAAGAGTACTGATAAATTCTGCGATGCATAAAATGGCGCGCCAATAAGAGCGCCTCGCAGGACTCCAGTCCATTTTCATCAACGCCAAGCTGCAGCTCGTCTATTTTTTTATCTGCGCTTGGTAAAATTCTGAGCATTTCAATGAGCTGATGATAATCGAAAAGGCCATAGACGACCCCTGTGCTTTTTGCATCGCGCAAGAGATAGTCGATCCGATCCGCCCCGAAAAAATCTCCTGTAATCAGTTCTGAAACGATCTTTTCCCAAGGGGTGAAGGATTTTCCCGATTTAGCCTTCCATTTTTTCTCGCCGATTGCGATCTTTTTGATATCCTCTACGATATCGCGCTCCGTGAGATCTTCCAGATAGGTCGGTGAGTTGCGCAGCTTTTCCCATACAGGCTTCAAATAAACGCTATCAATGATTTTTATGGTCCAATCCTCGTGTCCCTGAGGACCTAGCAGATCCAACTCGGCCACATGGGAGAACGGAAGATGTCCAAGATCATGGCATAGAGCGGCCATTCTCAAGACCCTTTGCCAATAGAGGTATTCGGAAGAGCCTTTCCTGGGAACGAAATGAAATACGTCCGGACGGACCGATTTGCAAATTTTTTCAAACATCAACGTACTAAGGAACATCACTCCCAAAGAGTGCTCAAAGCGGGTGTGCGTCGCACCCGGGTAAACGAGATAGGCAATGCCTAGTTGATGGATATAGTGGAGCCTTTGAAACGGCAGAGAATCAATGAGGTCTTTTTCAAACTCATCGAAAGCAATGAATCCGTGAACCGCATCGTAAATTTTTTTGTCTGCGTAAAGGAAATCTTTCACCATGGTTCTATTATGCAGTAAGTGCGTCATTCTCTGCTAGTGGTTCATGGACATCGAACTACCATATCGGCTTGGCGTCCCTTTAAGGGATGGTTCTTTAAAACCAAGTTAAAAAAAAATTAAATCAAAATAATTAAATTAAAAAACATCTGGTGGTATTGTTATATGCCTTGGAGGAAACCAATGGCATATAAACGATTTGCAGTGATCGGACTTCCCGGAAGCGGCAAGTCTACTTTTGCAGAAAAATTAGGCAAGCTTCTTGATATTCCGGTACATCATCTGGATCGGCATATGTTTGAACCGGACGGCAGAAAGAAGGACAAGCAGGAATTTATCGCCTTGCAAAAAGCCATGCTCGATGAGATAGAGTGGGTTGTCGAAGGATGTTCGTTTTCCACCTTTGAGATGCGTTTTGCCAAAGCCGATGTTTTGATTTATTTTCACTTCCCCCGCTTTGTTTGCTTTTGGAGAATGTTCAAGCGACTGTTCAATTACAAACACCATTTTGGAGGCCTTCGCGCCATCACATGGGAATTGGTCAGATACACCTGGACGTTTGATCGGGAAAAAAGAGCAAGGATCGAGGAGCTTAGGAACAAATATCCTCAAACCAAGTTCCTCATCTTTAAAAATCAAAAAGAAGCCGACCTCTTTTTGCGGTCTTTACGCGATTATTAGACCTCTTGCGTAACTAAAGGTTCGTCGAGTTTTTGGATTATTTTGGCCGATTTTCGATCAAAAATTGAAAGGCTGTATACTTGATGTCGATACAGCCATTGAAGAACTCTTTCCTGAAGAGAAAGAGATTCTCCGCTCCGGTAATGGGCGTCAAGTTCCTTGCCGCAACCAGATGGATCGCTCGCTAGACCCTGTCCTGAAGAACAGGGACCTAAGCCGAGCTGCCCGTTCAATTTTTGATCGAAAATCGGTTCAAAAGAACCGAAAAATCGACAGAACTTTAATTACGCAAGAGGTCTATTCAAGCCTTTCATTTACGTAGGCTTCCGTGTCCCCCCAGAGGAATGAAATGGGGAAGGAGCCTGAAACGCGAAATAATTGGCTCGCAGGCAATGGAGCGCTGATCGTGATCACTTTTGCGTGGGCGGGAAGCGCTTTCATTTTTTCAGTTAAAGACCTGAGGGCTGCATCATCCATGCAGGTACTGTAAAGATAGACGACAGATGCTTTGGAAAAAGGAGAATTTGCCATGTCGTCGCAGAGAAATGAAAGGTTCTTTACTCTCAATAAAGCGGCGATCGCTTTTCCTATCCAAGAAAATAAACGGACTTTTTCTATTCCAATGGTCCGGCATCCAATGAAATGAGAAACCCAAAAAGCCCCTTTTCCCCTCCCCGATCCAAGCTCCAGCCAACAATCGCTCGCAGACAAAGAACAAAATGTTGCGATCCGATGGAGCGATTCGCAGGGGGTCTCTCCATAGACATCTCCCCTTTTACGGCACATCCGGTAGGGGTTGAAAGAAAAAGAGAGGAATCCCAACAAAATATCAGAGATGGCAAAGCGCCAGCTTTTTGGGTAATAGCGGCAAATAGCGCGTTTTTGAAATTTCCAATTCGCTTTTTTAATCGCTAAAAACTCACCAATTGACGTAGGTGCCAGGATCGATCGGCAAAAATGTTTCATAAGGCAGCTTTTTATCCTGCATTGCCAAATAAAGGTCGTAAGGAGGACGGTTCATTGGCTCCCCGGAGAGACAGAATGTCTTCCAATGCATCCCTAAGCTCAATCGAGATTTTACATCTGTATGGATCTCAACCGCTTCTCTGGGACTGCAATGGACGGGCTGCATAAACTGCTTGGGCACATAGGTTCCGATCGGAATTAAGCTCAGATCCATATGGGGCCATTTCGCTCCAATTGCTTTAAAATCGACCTCATTGTATCCGGTGTCTCCGGTAAAATACAGTCTTTTTCGAACATCTGCCGGATCTGTGAACTCTACCACGTATCCATTCCAAAATGTTCTGTCTGTGTCCCATAGAGACCTGCCTGAAAAATGCTGGGTAGGGACTCCAGTAATCGTGCAATCAGGGGTTTGATGGCTCTGCCACCAGTCTAATTCAACGACCCCTTTAATTTTTCGCCGCTTGAACCAGGGCGTGAGACCTAAAGGAACAATCCATTGAATTTCCGGATGGAATTTATGCAGATGGGCGACGGTTTTCGCATCCAGATGGTCGTAATGGTTATGGCTTATCAAAACATAATCAATCGGCGGAAGATCTCCTAAGGGAATTGGCGGATCGTGCCTCCTTTTTAGGGATTTAAAAGGAATCGGAGAACAATATTCATCCCAAACCGGATCGGTTAAAATGGTGATTCCATTGATTTCTATAAGAAAACTGGAATGGCCGATCCAAAAGGCAGATGGCAGCTGAGGGTCAAAGGGATGGCTTTGCGCAGGGTAGAAAAAATCAACAGGAGGCGCCAGTCTCGGGATCGGATCGTCATAGTAGCCGATCTTCCAAAGAAAGACATCCCATAGGGTGCGGCGGGTCTTCTTGAGGTGCGGGTTAACAAATCTCTTCATAATCCGCAAAATAATCAATTTTTGAATATACGCAAGCAATAGATGCAACCATCTTAATTTGAATTTGTTAAGAAAAACGGTGGCGGCCGCAGGATTTTTAACGAACGGCCTGCTATACTTCTGGCAGAGTAATTAGTCCTAGTTTTTTATGACACACACCGGTTCTTTGACCCGCTATCCAAATGGAAGCATTCGCGAGCTTTGGAGCATTTCTTTTCCTTTAATGATCTCGACTCTTGCCATGCTGTTCATGATCTTTACAGATCGAATCTTTTTGGCCCGCTATTCGATCGGCGCGCTCAATGCTTCCGTAAATGCAGGAACTCTTGCCTGGGCCTTGATGTCAGGGGTTGGAATGATCACTGCGATGTCGGAAATTTTCGTAGCGCAATACAATGGAGCGAAACTCTATCGAAAATTAGGATCTCCGGTCTGGCAAATGATTTGGTTTTCCCTATTTTCTCTTGTTCTTTTCGTTCCGATGGCGATTTGGGGCGCTCCCGTTATTTTCCGTGGAGATTTATATGCTGAAATGGAAATCGAGTATTTCCGATGGATCATGTTCTTTTCCCCTGCCTATGCGCTAATGACTGCTTTTGCAGGATTTTTTATAGGACGAGGCAAGACTCGGGTCATGATTGTTCTGGCAATTGTTGCCAATGCAATCAACATTTTGCTCGATTGGCTTCTTATTTTTGGCGTTCCCGGATTGATCCCAGAGATGGGAATTTCCGGGGCTGCGATTGCCACTTGCTTTGGATATTGCTTTGAATCAGCGGTTCTTTTTTATCTCTTTTTTCAAAAGAAAAATCGGATTGAATTCGGCACCGGCAACTGGAAATTCGATTGGCCGCAAATGGTTCAATGCTTAAAAGTGGGAGTCCCTCAAGGGATTTTTTGTTCATTGGAAATTTTCGGCTGGGCAGTGTTTTATTGGATGATGACGGCTCTCAGTGAAAAGCACATCACGATTTCAAGCATCTGCCAGAGTTTTAATATTCTCCTTTCTTTCTTTTTTGATGGACTTTGCAGAGGATCCGCTGCCATTTCGGCCAATTTTATTGGAGCGAAACAACATGCGCTCGTGAACAAGGTATTGAAATCGGGCCTCATTCTCCTGTGCTTTTTTTTAGTGATCATTTCGACGATTTTTATTTTTGACCCCATTGAAACGGCAGGAGCGCTTTTCTTTGTGGAGATGGAAGGCAGTCCCGCCCTGGACCCCATTTTTGCAAAATCGTTAAAAATATGCATGATCCTCTCTTTTGTCTATCTTTTCTTCGATGGACTGCGCTGGGTGTTGAGCGGACTGCTCATCGCAGCAGGCGATACCTTCTTTCTTCTTTTGATTGGCTCATTTTCCGTTTGGGCGTTTCTTCTGCTCCCGGTCTATCTCATCGTTGTTCAACACCATCTATCTGTTGAATATGCATGGGGGCTGACTGTTGTATATGCAGCGCTTTTCTTTGTCGTTTATCTGATCCGTTTTAAAAGCGGCGCTTGGCAAAGAATTGACTTAATTGGAAAAAATAATCTCTTGGAGACCATTGGAGAGTAGCCGGATAGGAAAAATGGCCTCACATAGCGAGCTTGCGTCAAATCGAATGTGCAGATTTCCCGGATTCGGCTCGCCTGCTCGTATCACCTCATGCTTTCTCGAAGAACCTCTTCTTTTGAACCGACAGATCGGCTTTAAGTCCCTGTTCTTTAGGACAGGGACTTAAAGCCGCATCATGGGACATAGAGTCTGTAAATTGGATGAGCTGCTCCCCGACGAGTGGACGAAAATTCAGGTCGTTTTGTAATCGGACTCTCTCGATAACCGGCATAAATGGACTCCTCGTTTTAAAAACAAGAGCCGGATTGCCACACGTCTTCAGGGCAAACAAGATGGGGTCATGCCCCGCTTGTAATCTTTTTCACGAAAGAGCCCCGCTTTGCGTCGACCAAGTGTGTGTCTTCCACGAGACCTCGTAAGTTTTCTTGGGTTATAAGTTTGGGGTCTTTTTTATACAAACAGTGTAGTGTTTCGGCAAAATACTTAGGATCTTCGAAGAGAAGGGAGACGTTGTTTGCAATCACAAGATTGGAGTTTGCTTTATTCAAGATGATTATTGCTTGGGCAATATAATAAGACTCATCACAGTGGTTTGTGAATTGTTGGGAAATGGATGTGAATTGGTTTTCAATCTCTGGACAGATTTTTTTCTCTTTCAAGATATTCTTTGCTTTTTCGAGAACATCCCGAAAATTCCCGGGGTTAGGGGCAGCTAGAGCCGTCGATCCTGGAGCAGCTGTGGGTTTGGGTGAGTTTGATTGAGGCAAGGTAGCTCCTGAGCTAATCGCGGCACCACCAATGCTCATTACCAAAATTACGCTTACTAGAAATGGCCCAGGGTTCATTGTTAGAACAGATAGAGCAGCCCCTCCCCCTAATATGACGCAAGAGCCTGCTAACAGAGCGATTTGACGACCATTCCAAGAGCTTGTGGGGGAGTGGGTCCGACTTGACGAAAGGGACGAAAGATTAGAAGAGTTCATTTGTGCGGCAGATGCTGTCTTATTAGGCATGGTTCCTCTTTGTTTTAATTAAATATTATTTATTTTAATTATATCATAGTAAATAATATATTTTGAAGATATTGTTTATTAGAGTTTTTTAAATATCCAGTTTTTTAGTAACCATAAATCATTGATTGTCAGGGGTATGAAGACAAAACAAGGGAGAGTGAGAAGGGTTTAAAGGGATTACATTCATATGCGTTTACTGTTCTTTAGAGCAGGGTCTAGCGCGCTACCTATCTGGAGCGGGCTAAGGAACTTGTTAATTTAAACGGCTATATCCCAAGAATCTTTGGAACGCAGTCCGTAAGCTTAGGATCTCCAAAGAATTGAATAGGGCCCGGATACTCATAGCAATCCTCAAGTTTCCAGGAATTTCTGAGCTTGGCTAAACGGGAAAAAGCATTTCCCTTCAAATCGACAAGCGCTTTTTGAATGACGGGCTTTTCTTTTCCTTTGCGCATTTCCAGATGCATGAGATGAACAATAGGAACTGCTTTCAAAGTCCATTCCTTAGGATTTTTGACTAAGTTCTGCACGCTGCAGATTACTCCGGTAACGCCGTCTCTTACACAAAGGGCTGCCAAAAGTCCT
>DALYFE010000030.1:0-10270 GCA_031972195.1 Chlamydiales bacterium
CGGTTGAAAAGAACCGCAAAATCGACTGAAACGAAGTTTGTGGTCAGTCTCTTAACCATCTTTTTTAGGTAAAAAGACTATCTGAAATTGTTTGGAGGACAGACTGATTGAGCCATTTGCAAATTTGATTGGTTGTCTTTTCAGAAAAAAGAAGTTGCGAGTGGCCGATGTTTTTGAAGACCTTTTTGTGAGACTGCCGAGTTGTTCCGGAAAGAGCCGATTGCGCCGGGACGATGAGATCTGTTTCAGAGCCGATGCAGAAGAACCGAATTTCCGGATGTTTTGCAATTTCCTCGCGTAAGTTGCAGTTAAATGGGTGGCCTGGACGCATTTCTTCTGCATCTTTTCCAACACCCAGATTTGCGACGGGGGTTCCGGCAAAAGGGGATCCGATAGCGATCAGATCCGTCACGCGCATATTGTCTTCTTGGGCAAAATGAGTTGCATAATAAGACCCAACAAGCCCCCCCTTGGAATGGCAAATAAGAATTAAATCGTCTCTTCCGGTTTCTTGTTTAATTTTTCGAACCTGGTCCTGTACTTGGCGGGCATAGGTTTCAATCGATTCAAAACTACCAATATTTGCAGTGTAAATGGGACCGAAGCCTGCATCGGCAAGTTGCGTTCTTTGATAGAACCAATTCGCAGAAGAGCCGAGGTAGCCATTGATCATCAAGATAGGGCGGCCATTTGGATATCCGATAGGTAAGTGAAATGTTTTGTATGCGGAAAGGGCCGTAATGGCAGCTAAGGTAACGGCAGTGTTGATGTCTGAGGCGAAAGAATCAAGGTGGCGCATGATTTTAGTGGCCAATCCATCGGATTTTTTTGCATAAGCGCTTAAAAATTTAAATACCGAAGAAAAGAAAAGCCATCCCGAAACGAGGGTCAGCGAGATGCCTAGAGGAGGGCAGGGGGCGAAAACAGCAGCGGCAATGCCGGCTACTACAATTGCTGCGCCTAAATATTTTAAATCGGAGCGTATCCATTGTTGCTCTTTTGATTTGATAACGGCTAAGGGGTTTTTGATGGGAAGTTCGGCTTTTGCAGGCCCCTGTTGGAGTGGAGCTGCGGGCGGAAAGTATTTTTTATAGAGGTGATGAGCGAGATAGCTTGTTGCTCCGACCATAATGGATGGAAGTAAGTAATTAGATGCATTCTCGGTAGAAATATTAGGAATTTTCATTGTAACAAAAGTCCTTGTTTTTCATACCGATATTATACGTGATGTTTTGCAATAAAACAAGGCAGTTATTTGTGTTTATATATTAAAAAATTTTGATTACTAAAGTGGTATTTAGAAGCTGTCTTAAAACCATGTGTCGTCGCCTTTTGTGATTATTTTGGCCTATTTTCGATCCAAATTATGGGGGCAATATACCTCATGTCGATATAGCCCCCGTAATTTGGAGTCGAAAATTGGTTCAAAAGAACACGAAAATCGACCAACACCTGGTTTTAAGACAGCTTCTTAGAGATTGTCTCTTAGAATCTTACTTCAAGATTCACATCGATTGCATTTTGATTGAACATGCGCGATTCGATGGCTACGGCGGCTTTGCCGCTGCTTAAAAGCGTCGCTCCGATAGCAAATCCAAATCGGCGTTGGGAAATTGCCGCATTGCAGACTGCATCGACAAGAAGATCGCTGCGAAGCGGCCATCGAACAAGCGCAGTCATCGGATCGGGAGTGAATTTCGCAATCATGTATGTTGCATAAATGTAGGGGACGATTCCTTCTGTGCGGAAAGACATGCCGAGGGCAGCTTGCGTCTCGCTATATTGCAGCTCAAAATCTCCCGCCAAGTTGAAAGCCATTCCTTCGCAGAGAAAATAGAGGGGTTTTTGGTCTGTTTCAAAATATTTGAGGTCTGCGCCGATATAAAAGGAGTCTGTTCTAAAAATAACCAATTTGGTGCCCAAGCCCCATGCAAGTTGCATTTTAGAATAGATTTCTCGATTGACCTGAATACGGGAAGCTCCTGCGATTCCATACAAATCAATGCGATTTTTAAAATTTAGTGTGAGCATGCCTGCATTTGTAGAGAGTTTTGCGAACGTTTTGCCCTGTTCGCAGCTTTCAATCTGAAAAGTGTCTTGAAATCGTTGCTGGTAGACGTAGTCTTCGAAAAATGTAGCTCTGAGCGTACACCAAGCAGATGGCGTCGTGAAGATCCCGATGGTTTCAAGCGCAGGCTCTGCGGGGTTTCCGATGAGCATGGCAGCAAGCGTCCAGGGAAAAAAAAGAAATAGCACCCGCCTAATTTGCAGCATCGAATAGAACCATAAGATCTGTATAGCAATTTTAGAAATCTTGCACAATCCGTTTCTTTTGAACGGACAGCTTAAGGCTATCCCTGTTCTTTAGGCCAGGGTCAAGAGAGCTATCTAATAACCTGCGGCAAAGAATTTGCTACTCATTACCGGAGCGGACAATCTCTGCTCTTTAGGGAAGAGTTTTTCAACGACAGCCTTTGAGAAAAATATCTTGCGGAATAAATTTATTCAATTTTATGGAATGGATATACCCCAAGATATTAAAAAATTGGGTTCTAATTAAGGAATTTGGAATGGCATTGAAAGAAACAATTGGAGCCCTTCACCAGTTGATTGTGTCGATCATGAAAGATTTGGTGAAAGTCGGCCGCGGAAATAAGGCCGCAGCGCAAAGGGTTCGTGTTGGGACGATTCAATTGGAGCGTGTGGCAAAAGTTTTTCGTAAAGAATCTGTCGCAGCTGAAAAAGGCGGAAAGCCTAAGAAAAAAGCGCCTCGCAAAACAAAGCGCAAATTATACCGTTCGTAATCGAACGGACGGGTCGAGTCCATCGAAGCCTCTTTGCAAGCGGCTCGCATCGCCTGCGGTAAGAATCGCCATCTGCTTGCTAATCGACTATAGCCGATTTTTGTGCCGTCAGCTACACTCTATGGGATGCCAAAAAAATTAGAGACCATAGAGATTAAAATTCAAAAATTTTCCGACAAGGGCTATGGAGTTGCTGATCTTTCTCCTGAGAAAGAGATTGAAGTGGCCCATTGCGTTCCGGGAGATCATTTGCGTGTTGCTTGGAGCAAGAAGCGAAAAAGGACCCAAAAGGGTCGGCTTTTGGAGATAGTGGAGCCTTCTGCAAACCGAGTCGTCCCCCCTTGTCTTCATGCAGGGATTTGCGGAGGGTGCTCCTGGCAGCAGGTTCGCTATGAGGCGCAGCTTCAGGAAAAACAAAAGCGTGTGGAAGAAGCCTTCGACGGGCATTCTGTCCTGCCGATCATCGCTTGCGATTCGCCCTTTGGCTATCGAAATAAAATGGAGTTTTCCTTCTCCCAAAATCGCGGGGGCGATCGCTATTTAGGATTGATGATCGCGCAAGCGGGGCCTTATGTATTCAACTTGTCAGAGTGTCTTTTGGGGCCTTCCTGGTTTGCCAAGGCGGTTAATGCCGTCCGATCTTGGTGGGAATCTAGTGCGCTTCAGGCCTATTTCCCTCCGAAAGATACGGGAACTCTCCGTTATTTAACCCTGCGGGAAGCATTTCGAACGGGACAGAAAATGGCGATCTTGAATATTTCGGGACGGCCCGAGTTTGCTCCTTCCCGGGCAGATCTCGATGGATTTGTTGCAGCAATCCAAAGCGTTGCCGATTCCGCCGCCATATTTATCCGGATTCATCAGGCAAAAAAAGGAAGCCCGACGCAATTTTATGAAATGCATCTCGCAGGTCCGGATCATATTGTAGAAGAGCTTTATATAGATCATCGCACCTTGTCTTTCAAAATCAGTCCGGTCTCATTTTTTCAACCCAATACTTTGCAAGCGGAAAAGGTCTACTCTTCAGCGCTTGCCATGCTTCCCAAAGATGCCAAAATGGTGTACGACCTTTACTGTGGAACGGGGACGCTTGGCATGGCCGCATCGCGGTTTGCAAAACAGGTGATTGGTATTGAATTGAGCCCGGAGGCAGTGCTCGATGCAAAAGAAAATCTGGCGCGCAATGGCATTGAAAATTGCGTGTTTTACGAAGGAGATGTGGGGCAGGTCATCACTACATTAATGCAAAGTTCGGAATTTATTCGTCCGGACGCCGTATTGCTCGATCCTCCTCGGTCCGGATTGGATCCCTTGGCTCTTCACCACCTCAAAGTACTGCAGCCTCGCTGTATCGTTTATATTTCGTGCAATCCGCTTACGCAAGCTGCAAATATTTTAGAGCTGATTGAGGCCGGATATGCCTTGAAAAAGCTGCAGCCCGTGGATCAGTTTCCCCATACATATCATATAGAAAACATCGCATTGCTCGAATTGGTTTTATAGTGTTTTAAAATGATCAATTTTTGAACGGGCGGCTTGGCTTATAAAGAGCCGAGACGCCCGGGTTCAAAGAGGTCTATTATTGGGATTCTTTTGATGGGATAGCAGATATTAATGCATTGATAATATTTGCTGTCTCTGGTTTGTATTCTCGGCTAGAATTTAGCACACGAATTGCTTCTTGCAGTTTTTCCGGATTTGTTTTTTTTGCCGTTTCGATCTGTTGTATAAGGCGGTTGTATTTTTTTATTACCAACCCGAGAATGGTCGTATTCTTTGGTACTGTTGCTTCAACATTAGGTAGTATTGTTTCTTGCCAGAACAACGCGGCAATCAATTCTTCTATGCCAATCTCAAGGGTTGTTTGTTCCTTATCCTGTTTGGCATGTACGATGATATTTAAATTCCTTAGAGTGCTCTCTTCCAATGCGTTGATCTGTTCGAAAATTGGTTTAATGAGACTTATGATCAGAGATTTAGAGTGGAATTTTGTTGCGGGTATTATAGAAATTCTAGATTGTTCCGATTCTCTATTAACTGGATATGTTGACATTTTCATCCTATCTATTTATTTAACATGTATATTTTAACTTGTTTTGTTAATTTTATTCAATAAAAGTGTTTAATGTATTAGTTTTTTTATAATGCACAGAACCTAAGGGGGTGTTTTAAAATTGCTTTCCCTCGAGAAACCAGAGGTTTTCGAGGAGATTTAAAATCGTCTGTCGGAGTCTAAATATCGGGATGAGCATGTAGACGGGGGCGGCGATTTTAAAGCTTCCGAAAAAATCTAGCTTCTCGAGAAGAAATGAATTTTACAACACCCTCTAAGAGACTGTTCTCAAACTTCGTTTCAGTTGATTTTGTGGATTATTTTGGCCGAGTTTTGAACGGGCGGCTTGGCTTATAAAGAGCCGAGACGCCCGGTTCAAAGAGGTCTATTATTCGGATTGTTTTGATGGGATTGCAGACATTAAGGCATTGATGACAGCGATCGTCTCCGGTTTGAATTTTCCACTAGAGCTTAGCGCATCAATGGCTCCTTCGAATTTTTCCGGATTTGTTTTTTTTGCCATTTTAATCTGTTCTATAATCGCTTTGTTTTCTCTTAGTAATTTCCCGAGATTGACCACATTCTTTGGTGTCATTGATCCAAAGCGAGTTAATCTGTCTTCTTGCTGATATAGTTCGAGAATGAGTTGGTTGGTTCCTATTTCAAATTTTGGTCGTCTCTTATACTCTTTGGCATGCGCGGTCACGATCGTGTCTAAATTTCTTAGAATGTGTTCATCCATTTCGTTGATTCTTTCGAAAATTGGCTTAACAACACTCATGATCAAAGATTTGGAGTAGAATTTTGTTTCTGGTATTGCAGGAGCCTCAGACGGCTCAATTTTGTTGATAATTGGATATGCTGACATTTTTTTATCCTGTTTTATTTATTATTTGTATCTATTTTAGCTTGTTTTGTTGCTTGTTTGCAACGAAATGTTTGGTATATTGTTTTTTTTAATACAAAAAATCTAATTTCGAGATAGGTTTTTAGAGACTGGCAAGCATCCTTTCTCGGTTGAAAGATAAACTTCCTTTAGGCATTCTCGTTTAGAGACAGTCTCTGATTTAAAGTTTCGTCGAATTTTTGAATCGAAAAGCGGCTCGAAAGAACCTAAAAATCGACTGAAATTTAATTCAGAGATTGCCTCTTAGAAACCAGAGGAAGGAATTTTTATGCTTAAATCTTTATTGTTACTCGCTCCTGCGGCCACTGTTTTTGCGCAAGATGCAGCTCCCAGTCCGGCTAATGGCATTTCGCAAACTTTGATCATGATCGGAATTGCCTTGGTCTTTTTTTATTTCATTTTGTGGAGACCTGAGCAGAAACGGCGCAAGGCGTCAGAGCAAATGCGCAATGCTTTGAAGAAAGGCGATCGTGTGACTGCAATGGGAATTATTGGCAAGATTGATCGAATTCAAGAGCAGACAGTTGTTCTTAAAATGATCGATGGATCCAAGATTGAAATGTTGAAGGCTGCGATTACAGATGTGCAAGCTGCATCTGAAGAAGACGCAAAATCTCATACAGCTAGCGAGTCATAGCCGAAGGGATTTCTGTGCTGTCGAGGGATTGCCCCTCCAGTCCAATCGCCTCAATTTTCACTGATTGGGGCGTCATTTCTAATAGATATACGTTGTTTTCCTGTCCTCTTTTTTCTATATACCAGCGATCTCCTGCAGGACGGGGAGACGCGCCCCAGCATCCATCGCCAAAATAAATCACTCCTGAAGGATCGATTTTTTCGTTGCGGATGGGATGCGTGCGCTTGAATGCATGGTTGTGGTTCTCAAAGGCGCAGGCAATATTGTATTGATCAAAGAGCGGGCACCAGTTAGTTCTGATTTTTTTTGGAATAGGGCCTGAATAGGCGTAATAACTTGGATAGGCTCCGATGTGGTATATGGGAATTCGGTAGGGAATATGCGCTGTTTGAGCCAGAGTCTGAGCTAGCCATGCAGTTTGATCGCCTTCAATCGGGTCGAGATGGCCTGTGTCCAATAGGATCAGAGTGAGATAATTGCTGAAATCCATGGTTCGATAAAGCCGTTTTTCCGGAAATGGAAACAGATTAAAAAACAGCTCCGCCTCGTTTTCGTTGATGTCGTGATTGCCTGCTACAAGAACAAAAGGAATGATTCTCCCATCCGGAAGAATCATTTGTTCTTTCCATTCCCGGAGAAAAGAAAACCATTGGTTGCGGGCGGTTGAGCGAAGCCGAAAAGGATTGCTGCTAATTGCGTAGGCGATATCGCCTCCAATGACCGCAAAGAGCGGATTTTTACTTGCAATTGCCCGGTTCATTTTGCGAAACAAGCTGTGCGAGTGGTAGGCATCGCCTCCGATGACAAAGCGCAAAGGTTGATTTAACGAAGAGGGCGCTGTACGAAATTTATATAGGGTTGGATCTGATGGAAGGCGGAAAGTATAGTCAGTATCCGGGTTGAGTCCTTCCAGCAATACTGTGTGGACGCATCTTGGGCCCAGTTCGATATAGGATCCATGAAGATCTTCCCAATCGCCTTTAGAATTGGCAAGAGAAATGAAATCTTCCGTCTCCTCCAAAGGGGTGTGCCAATGAATGGCGATTGTTTTTGTCGGATCGGAGTACCACGTCAAATATAGGCCAAGCGTTTCTGCGCAGAGAGACTGCGCAAAAAAGCAGATGATCAGGTAGTACGGGCGCATTGGCTCAAGGTATCAGAGCTGCGAGTTTTTCCAAAATTTTTGTTTGTTGGGAAAGCACTCGATCCAGATCCCCCGGCTCCACTTCTCTTTGCGCGAGCAAAGAAAGATCGTAAACGCTTTGGGCCATCTCTTTAGCAATCTCCGGCTGCTTTGGAGATATTTTGGTGATTGCTTGAATGAGTTTGCTGTTGGTGTTCACAACAAAGGTCTTTTTTGCTTTGAAGAAGGAGGCGGATTTCCCCTGGGTCAGCGCTATATAGTCGCGCATGCGCCGCTGATTTTCATCAATGAGAAGAAGGGCCGGCAGTTGGTCGGATGCAAGGCTTTTTGCTTCAATCTCCAAATCCGTTTCATTTAATGAAGAGCGAATGAAGTCGGCAATTTTAGCGGACTCGCTTCTTCCGTCGGCATCGAGCAGCGACTTTTCTTTGGAAGGATCTAAGAGGTTTTCCGGACATGCTCCGTCAATTCTTTGAAAGGTTGTAGCGAGTTTTTCTTCAAGGAACTGAATGACTGCGGTATCGATTGGCGTGGTTGCAAAGAGAATTTCAATTTTTTTCTCTTTATAGAGATTTAAAAGAGGGGATGCATGGGCAAATGTTGTGTAGAAAACTTTCTTTTCAGAGCTTCTCTCCAGGTACTCGCTGACAGTCGTCCATTGATCGTCGCTATTTTTCCAAATAAGCAAATCTTTGACGCGGTCGTAGAATTTCTCATCCTGGAGAATCGCTAGCTTTAGGAACATTTCAATTTCAGGCCATGCAGTGATGTATTTTTCTCGATCCGTCTTAAGCAATAAAGAGAGTCTGTCGGCAATTTTTTTTGCGATATGGGAGCTGAGCTGGCGCACGTTTTGATCGACTTGGAGATATGAGCGGGAGACGTTGAGCGGAATGTCGGGACTGTCGATAGCGCCTCTTAAAAGCATGAGATAATCGGGAAGGATGTCTTTGCAGTTATCGGAAACAAAGACCCGGTTGCAAAATAGTTTGATTGCGCTTTCGTTGGCATCAAACCTGCGGTGGATTTTTGGGAAAAACAGGATGCCTTTGAGATTGAATGGGTAGTCCACGTTGAGGTGCACCCAGAAAAGAGGTTCGGGATCCATTGGAAAAATTTGGCGATAAAACTCGATGTACTCTTTTTCAGAGCACTCGCTTGGATTTTTCAGCCAAAGAGGGGCTTTGTTGCCGATTGCTTGCCCATTGAGGGAGATCGGGAAAGGCATGAAGTTGCAATAGCGGAGCAAAAGTTCTCGAATTTTCGACTCTTCCAGGTACTCGAGATTTTGTTCATCGATATGGAGAATAATTTGCGTCCCTCGGGTCTGCTGCGCGCCGGCCCCAATTTCATAAGAGGATGTTCCGTCGCAGGTCCAGAAAACAGGTTTTGCATCGGGCAGATAGGATTTTGTTTCTATATCTACTTTGGATGCGACCATGTAAGCGGAGTAGAAGCCTAAACCAAAATGACCAATGATCGGCTCTCCCTCGGGTTTGTATTTTGCGACGAATTCTTCAGCGCCCGAAAAAGCGATTTGGGCAATATATTTTTCCACTTCTTCTTCCGTCATCCCAATACCGGTGTCCGAAATCGTAAGCGTTTTTTTTGCTTTGTCGATAGAGATGGCGATTTCAAAGGGTTCGCCGAGCTCTTGGCCTTGGTCTCGAAGGATTTTTACTTTATTGAGGGCGTCTGTGGCGTTTGAGACAAGTTCGCGCAAAAAGATATCTTTGTCGCTGTAAAGCCATTTTTTGATGATCGGCAGGATATTTTCGGAATGGATAGAGAGCTGATTTTGACGCATAATTTGTTCCTCGTTTTGGGAGATATGAAACGACAAAAAGGCTCTTTTGTCAAGTGATGGTTGAGATTTAAGCATCAAAGATTTATTTTCACTGTCATGAAAGTTTTAGCAGTACAAATGAACCCAACGATTGGGGATTTGGAAGGGAACTCTTCCAAGGTTCTCGAAGCATTGGATCGAGCAAGGAAAAAAGGGGCGGACATCGTTCTTTTTCCCGAGATGACTTTGACCGGGTATTTCCCCGATGATTTATTACTGGATGCAGCATTCATTGATCGCGTGAAAGAACATCTGGAACGGATCGAGCCTGCGACGCAAGGATTGATGGCTGTAGTGGGGCTGCCCCGTTGGAATCCCAATCGGAAAGAAAAGCCTCTCTATAATAGCGCGGCTGTATTTGCCGACGGGAAGCTTCTTGGATACAAGAATAAGACGCTGCTGCCTACCTATGACGTATTTGATGAAAGGCGGTACTTTGAGCCGGGAATTGAAGAACCGATTTGGGAGTATTTAGGGCATCGGATCGCAGTGACGATTTGCGAGGATGTTTGGCAGCATTCCGGAACTGTGGAGTATAGCAGCTATCGAGCCGATCCTGTGTTGGAGTTGAAAAAACAAAGGCCCGACCTTGTGTTAAATCTTTCCGGATCGCCCTATTCTTTGCATCGGAAGGATTTGCGTCTCTCCGTATTTCAGTCTGTAGCTCGCACTCTTCACTGTCCCTTAGTTTTTTGCAACCAGGTAGGGGCTAACGACCAGCTGGTGTTTGACGGCCATAGTTTTTTTCTCAATGAAAAAGGGGAACTCGTTCAGATTGCCAGGGGATTTGTAGAGGAAGATCTCTTGGTTGATCTTCATCCTCATGCATGTCCATGCGCCCGTCCGGAAAATGGAATCAAAGACCTGTATTCCGCACTT
>DALYFE010000030.1:10280-15658 GCA_031972195.1 Chlamydiales bacterium
GGCTTTAAGCGAGCGCTTTTAGGGCTGTCCGGGGGGATTGATTCTGCACTCGTTGCTTGTATTGCAAAAGATGCTTTGGGATCTCAGCATATAACCGCTTTGAGTTTGCCTTCGCGATATTCTTCACCAGCTAGCGCAGATGACGCTGCAATGCTGGCAAAGAATTTAGAGATTGCGTGGCGGGAAGTGCCTATCGATAAGATTTTTCAGGAATATCTTGATCTATTGGAGCCGATGTTTGAAAACCGCCCCTTTGATGAGACGGAAGAGAATTTGCAGTCTCGTATTCGAGGGATGATCTTGATGGCGTTTTCCAATAAATTCGGAGCGATTTTGCTTAATGCCGGCAATAAAAGCGAAATGGCAATGGGCTATACGACCTTGTACGGAGACATGGCCGGAGGCCTTGGCGTTTTACATGATGTGACCAAGCTCAATGTATACCGCCTGGCAGCTTATGTGAATCGAGAGCGGGAAATTATTCCAAGGCAGATTATTGAAAAGGCTCCTTCGGCGGAGCTCAGAGAAAATCAGACTGACTTTGACACTCTTCCCCGTTTTGAAGTGTTGGATCCGATCATTGAAGATTATATCGAGATGAGGCTCTCTCCCGAAGAAATTGCAGCGAAAAGGAACCTCCCTTTGGAATTTATTCTCGACCTAACTTCTAAAATGCATTTGGCGGAATACAAAAGACGGCAAGCTCCTATTAGCATTCGAGTGACGCAAAAGGCTTTTAGCAAGGGACGGATTATTCCGATTGTACAGAAGTGGAGATAAGCAAGTTTTGGATCTTTTCTTTGATGTTCGGGTCGTTGGACTGATTGATGAGAATTGCGAAGATGAGATCTTCGGAAAACCCGACGGACCCGTGAACCCGGGTCATGTTCCCTGATTTTGCACGGCATCGGTTGCTTTGTTCCGGCAAAGAACGGAGAAAGACAGGAAACAATTCTGATTGTTTCATTTTGAATAAGATGGCCACAAACTGCTTTGCTGTCACGCAGTTTTGTCTGGAAAGACCTGATCCATCGGCCATATGGAATCCCTCGAGATTGACTCCCTGGGATTTCCAAAATGCGGTCACTGCCTTAGTGCCTGCCTCTGTAGATCCTTCCCCAAATGCCGCTTCCCCAATTTTTTTTAAGAGATGTTCTGCATACAGATTGATGCTTTTTTGATTGGTCCAATATACAATTTCTTTCAGAGGAGGGGAATGAGTGGTATGAATGACTGTGCGGTTTTGAGGCGCAATCGATTGCCGCTTGATAGAAATGCCTTCATTGGCGAGCCTGTCTGCTAAAAGATCTGCACAGATGGCCGGAGGATCGGGAATAGCTCCTTGCACGGAGAACTCCTTGACTTTTACAGGAACTGTCCCTCGGGCCCACTGAATTGGGGAAAATTCTGCTCCATAAATGCATACTCTATCTCCGGAATTCTCAGGTCCTGTTTTTACCTCATTACACAATGTGAATGTAGAGAGGGGAGGATCTATTTTTAGGATATTCGCGGAATCTTTTTGGTTTTCCCCCGGCTGAAAAGTCACGGTGTAGGCGTTTTCATGGAAAGAGAGGGCGGATGCGCCGGCCCCATAATAATTGCCGATGTCTTCCCAATTCCAACTAGGAACCGCCATTGCTTTTTCCCAGCGGGAAGCATCGCCAATCACTGTGCCTTCAATCTTTTTAATGCCGCATTGTTTGATGGCTGCAGTCCAAGTTGCAATTTGCTGTTGCCAAGAAGCGGAGCTAGGAATGCGATCTGATCCAAGACAAGGATCTCCTCCTCCCCGGATGGCGATATTGCCATGCAAGGTTCCCTCTTCATCAATGGTCCCTTCATATTCCAAGTCTGTCCGGAAGCGCATGTCAGGGCCCAAAATATGCAATGCAGCAGCGGTTGTGATCGCTTTCATGCAAGAGGCAGGAACTAAGCTTTTATTGCCGCCTTTGTCTAAGAGGATTTTCTTTGTTTGCGCATTGATTGCATAGATCGAGACGAGCGCATGATCTTCTTCGGAGGTTGCCTTATTGGCAAACAAGAAGCATGCAATGAGGGCGATATATTGGAGCATAACCCGGCATTGTGTACGGGATTTGCGTATAAAGTCTAGCGTATAGTTATCGATCTGCTCTTTTTTTTAAGATTTTGTATAGAAACAAGATCTGTTTTTGCTAATAACTTATTGGCGGCAAGCGAGTTGTGGGTATCTTGTAGCAATAAATGTTCATTTTTATCAGAATTGTGGCCGTCAAATAAAAAAAATTATGGAGGGTTATATGCAGATGTCTGTTCGTGTATTTAACAGTAGAACTTATGATTTTTCTTATGGCTACGAAACGCCGCCTATGGAAGAAGGATATCGGGGGATTGCAAAAAAAACGATTGGAAACGCTACCGTCTCGATTGCGCGTCCTGCGATTAGCGTCATTGGACACGGCGTCATCGCAGCTGTGCACTGTGTGAAAGCGACAGTTGATGTGGCTTGCGGCACTTTAGGACTGATCGCAACTCCTGCAATTTTAGCCAAAGATCTGACCCATCACACATACCGGGTTTTGAACCAAAAATTTGCAGAATATAGACAAGTCAACAAGCAAGCGCCTGTTGAAGAAACGACAGGGTAGTTTGTTTAGGTGGGGGGTAAAACGAACTCTGTGATTCGTATTCTTGAGATTAATATAAGATGTCATTAAGATCTCGTGGGATAAATTACAGGGTTTTGGAGAACTTTCTCCTCAAGGGCAGGAGATTCTTCGCTCCGGTTAAAGGGCGGCAAGTTTCTGTCCGCAACCAGATGGATAGCTCGGTAGGCGCTGCCCTAAAAAACAGGGGCTAAAGCTAAGCTGTCCGTTCATTATTTAGCAAAGAGGATTTCAATGTTTGAACTTGGTTCAGTTCGTTTAAATGATAAGAAAAAGATCGAATTTATTACGGTCAATGAGAAAAAACATGAGTTTTCCTACGGGTTGGACACGCCGCCTGTTGAGAAAGGATATCAGGGGATTGCAAACAAAGCGATTGGGAATGCCATTTTATTCATTGGAGGTCCTCTCTCCGGTGCGATTACAAAAGGAATTGGCGTGGTTACTGAAGGTATCGAGGCAGTCGGTTGCGTGGCTTTAGGAACTTTAGGAGTGATAGCAACGCCTGCTATTTTCGTAAAAGATCTGACCCATCACACATACCGGATTTTGAGCCAAAAATGTTCAGAGAGCGGCCTTTCCCTTAAGAAAAGTTAGGATAATACATTAAAAAGAGGTGGTTTCAGTGGTAGCTCCGGTTCGGGTTAGTTCAGTTCGCTTAAGCGAAAAGAAAAATATGGAAGGTGTTGATCGAGTCAGTAAAGACAAAGATCCATTTCTTTACGGATGGGGGACTCCCCCTGTTGA
Organism: Chlamydiales bacterium; assembly: GCA_031972195.1. Taxonomy (GTDB): domain Bacteria; phylum Chlamydiota; class Chlamydiia; order Chlamydiales; family SM23-39; genus DALYFE01. The sequence goes on from DALYFE010000030.1 coordinate 13,676, forward strand.
GCTTGGGTATCAAGGCATTGCAAGAAAAGCAATTGGAAATACAACTTTATCGATTTTGTCCATCGCGGTGCCCCCTCTTTATCTAGTCAAAAGCGGGGTAAGCATGCTCGGAGAGGTTGTGAAATCGGCAGTGTTCATGACTTTCGGAGCGATGGGATTGGTGGCAACTCCTGTGATTTTGGCAAAAGATCTGACGCATCACACATATCGGGTTTTAAGTCAGAAACCTTCAGACAGCGAGCCTTCTTTTAAGAAAAATTAATGTCAGTCTAATAAGCGGTTGGATTTCTTGCCGCTTATTTATCCCACGCAAAAGGCAGTACCTCTTTGATGGTTTTAGCTTGATGACGAACCATAAGAGCTCGGTCAATGCCGACTGAGACCCCGCAGCACTGAGGAAAGTAAGATTCCACTGAGGTAAGAAATGGCTCGTCCAGAAGATAGGTCTCTTTGCCTCTGGAAGAGCGGAGCGCGTTTTCTTGCTGAAATCTACGCCTTAATTCTTTTGCATCGCCAAGTTCATGGTACCCATTGGCCAGTTCAATTCCTTGGCAATAAATTTCAAAGCGCTCTGCTACGAGCTCCCCCTGTTTTTCTACAACGCGGGCAAGAGCTGCTTCATGGGGAGGATAGTCGGTAAAAACGGTCAATTCGCCTTGGCCCAAATGCGGTTCGATCGCGTGAGAGAGAAGAAAGTGGATATAGGTGTCCCGATTCCAGTTGTCAGAGTCATGGGCGGATAGATTTCTTGCTTTTTCTTGGAGCTTGAGTAAACTTGCTTTGGAGTAATCGATCCCTACATATTGAGCAAATGCATCGCGGTAGCTGATTGTTCGAATCGGAAGGGGAGGGAGAAATAAGAAGAGAAATTCGCAAGTTTCCCGGATGAGGTCGGCGAATGGCATTCCAATGCGATACCATTCCGCCATGGTGAATTCAGGGTTGTGAAGAGGTCCGATATCTCCTTTGCGAAAGACGTGGCCAAGAAAATAGATGTCTCCGATCTTTGCAGACAGGAGCCGTTTCATCGCATATTCCGGAGAGGTATGCAAATAGCCTACTTCTTGGTCCGATACATGGGCGCTGATAACATCGATATTGGCATCGATTGCAGCTCTTGGACGGAGTGCGCAGCAGTCGACCTCAAGGATATTTCGTTCTGAGAAGAATTGCCGCGCCTTTTGGAGCATTTTGGCGCGGTCGCGGAGTAAATTAACTGTTGGCTCGGGAGACATACTCGCCGGTGCGGGTGTCGACTTTGATTTTCTCGCCTTCCTCGACGAAGATTGGGATCTGAATTTTCGCCCCGGTTTCTGTTGTTGCAGGTTTGAGGACTCGTCCGGATGTATCGCCGCGGACGCCGGGAGAGGTTTCCGTTACGACCATTTCCATGAAAGTTGGAGGGATGATCTCGATGACAGAGCCTTTGTAGAAGATGACTTGAAAAATCACTTCTTCCATGAGCCATTGGCGGTTGTTCCCGATCAGATCGTTAGAAATAGTGACTTGATCAAAAGTTTTTTCGTCCATAAACACAGCGCCGTCGGCCTCTGTGTAAAGAAAGCGCATTTGATTTTCTTCGATATCGGCCAGGTCCAGCTTTTCCCCTGATTTATAGGTTCTCTCAACAACTCTGCCGTTGATCATATTTTTCATTTTAATCCGGTTGAATGCTTGGCCTTTCCCCGGTTTAACAAATTCGTTGATGATGATGAGATAGGGTTCTTTGTCGACTTCCACTTTCATGCCGACTCGGAGATCGTTAGTAGTAATTGATGACATATATTTTCCTTAAAAAAGTCAAAAGTTCTTCCAATAATTATCTAGGAAAGGGCTCTAAAATGCAATCCTGGACTTTTGAAGATCTCTGAATTATCATGAGGATATGATCTCGCAAAACCCGCAAGAAGCAGAAATTGCCCGCCAAACGCTGGAGCGTTACTCCGGATGCGAAGCAAGCTAAAATCCTGTTTTCCATTTTGG
>DALYFE010000031.1:0-442 GCA_031972195.1 Chlamydiales bacterium
GCTAACGCTTCTACCGGAGTCACCCGTCCATCGGTTGTGACTTCCAAAATCAAACGGTCAAAATCAGTATCTTGGCCGACTCGAGTATTCTCTACATAGTAGTTCACCAATCGGACAGGAGAAAATGCGGAATCCATTACAATTTCGTCAATTTGACGATCAAATGTGCAATTTCTTTCAGAAGGAACATATCCCCTTCCTGCGCCAACGCGAACATCTACACGCTTAGCCATCGGCTTTGTCACTGTGAAAATAGGGTGGTCAGGATTGACCATCTCGTATTCGGTGTTCTTCATCAGATCTTTCAGAGTGACCTGATATTCACCGCCGCCCTTTTCAATCATCTCATCTGTAATATCCAGCATTTTCGTAATAACGCGAATCTCACGAGGATTCGGCTCGTCGCCAGATGTATGTCTGCGCAACAGAGCGCCTTTTAAAT
>DALYFE010000031.1:452-2343 GCA_031972195.1 Chlamydiales bacterium
ACCATGTGAATATCACGAGGGTTTGCATAAGCATCCAAATTCGGGCGACGAAGAAGAACTCCCTTCAAATTTAAAACGATATGGGTCATGTCTTGGATGATTCCAGGAACCGCCATATATTCATGAGGGATGCCTTCAATGCGGACCGATATGATCGCCGGCGCTTCAAGAGATGAAAGCATGATTCTTCGAAGAGCGCTACCGACCGTATGGCCAAATCCACGCTCAAAAGGCTCTATGATGAACCGAGCAAATGTGGATGTTCTTGTCGCCTCATCTAATTTGATTTTTTCCGGCATTTCAAATTTGCCATACTTTACGGACATGTTCGATCTCCAGTTATTTTTTAAACGCGTCTGCGCTTGCGCGGTCTGCATCCATTATGAGGAACAGGCGTCGTATCTCGGATAATGCTCACAACGAGACCTGCGCTCTGTAAACCGCGGACAGCGGATTCGCGGCCTGCTCCAGGCCCGCTCAAATTCACTTCACATTCCCGCATCCCCAAAGTCATCGCATCTCTAGCATTGCCCGCCAAATCAGTAATTGCGACAATCGTATTATTGAAGGTCGCCTTGACATGGACGATTCCGGAGGGCACATTACGGACGATTTTTTTCTTAACTCTAACGTTCGCTTTCTTCGGCGGCGCTTTCTGTTCTTGTTTTGCCAAGGGTCTACTCCTCTAAATCAAATTGGATTAAATTTTCTTGTTGGCAACGGTTTTGCGTTTGCCTTTACGTGTACGCGCATTCGTTCTAGTTCTCTGGCCGCGCACCGGCAAGCCAAGACGATGGCGCATTCCGCGATAGCAATGGATACCAATCAATCGCTTAATGTTATTTTGAACCTGTCGTCTCAAATCGCCTTCCACCACATATTCAGAGGAAAGAATCGCGTTTAACCGCGCAATTTGATCTTCATTGAGCTCTCTGGCTCGCATGTCCTTATTCAGTCCAAGCTTTTCAATGATCTGATTAGAAAGTGTACGGCCGACTCCAAAAACATAGGTCAGGCTGATTTCTAATCGTTTATTATCGGGAATGTCGATTCCAATCACTCTAGGCATGTCATAAATCCTTCATTTTCATCTAAACTAACATAGAAACTGGTTAAATTACAACGGGTTATCTACCCCTCAGCCGCCCCTTCGTCATAAAGCCGTCATAGCGCTTCATAAGAAGATGAGATTCAATCTGTTTCGTCGTATCCAGAATGACCCCAACAAGGATGAGGAGGGAAGTTCCCCCAAAAAACTGACTAATATTCGCATCAATTCCCATGAGGCGTCCTACCAGCATAGGAAGAATTGCAATCACAGCTAAAAAAACAGCTCCGCACAGCGTAATACGGCTCATGGTCTTTTCAAGAAAATCCTGAGTCGGCTTGCCCTGGCGGATACCCGGGATAAACGCACCGTTTTTCTTCATATCGGACGCAATCTGTTCCGGTTTAAATTGAGTCGATGTCCAAAAGTAGGTAAATCCGATAATCAGAGTTACATAGAAGAAAAGGTAAACCCAGGTTCCGGGAGACAGATAGTTGGAAAGCTGTCCCATCCAGGTATTTTTACCCATAAACTGCCCTACAATGCCGGGAAACATTAGGAAGAAAGAAGCGAAAATAACAGGAATAACACCTGCATAATTCACTTTCAGCGGAATATGGGAGCTTCCTCCCTGCACTTCATGACGGCCTACGATTCTTCTGGCGTATTGAAGAGGGATTCGTCTTTGCCCCTGAATGACAAGAATCGTTCCAACTGCAATCAATACGAATAGGGAACAGAGGACAACAAGAGTTGCAAAGGTCAACTGGCCCTGCTCTTGGGACTCAAGGTTCATTTGCTGAATAATGGCGGCGAACAGTATTCTGAAGCTTATACTCAGAT
>DALYFE010000031.1:2353-15247 GCA_031972195.1 Chlamydiales bacterium
ATAATGGATCCAATCATACTAGGAAGAGATGAAAGAATACCCACCGCAATGATCAAGCTGATCCCATTGCCGACCCCTCTTTCTGTAATCTGCTCGCCGATCCACATTAAAAAGAGAGTGCCCGCAGTCATTGTAATCATGACTGTCAAATAAAAAATCACAGGGATGCCGAACATTTGAACGTCATACAGCTCAGGGACAATAATCCCCGGCACGGAAGCGCTCATTTTGACAGCATATTTTGCAAACAATCCAGACTGAAAAAGGGCTAAAACCAACGTAGCCAGCCGCGTCCATTTGGACAGCTTTCTGCGTCCCTGATCAGGACTTTCCCGAATCTCTCTTTGAAGAGTCGGGACCACAGCAATCAACAGCTGCATCATAATAGAGGCTGAGATGTAAGGTCCGACTCCGAGAGCCAAAATAGTCATTTTGGCAAAAGCGCCGCCGGAAAATATATCAAATAACTGAAATAAATTCTGACCGCCGCCTGAAGCAAATTTAAACATGCTTACGGCAACGTCGCCATTAATTCCGGGAACCGGAATATATGTCCCTATGCGGCACGCAGCAAGGAGCACGCAAGTGGTGAAGATCTTAATGCGCAACTCAGGAATTGAAAATATGCGCCTGATCGCTTCAACCATGGAAAACTCCGTTAGCTTACAATTTTGTAAGAGATCGCTTTTTCTTGCAATTTTTTGAGAGCAGCCTCTGAAAAAGCATGCACTTCAATATTCACTTTTTTGGTCAATTCGCCATTCGCAAGGATTTTGATCCCGCCGGGGAGCCGACGATCAATCAATCCTTTTTCACGCAAAGTGGCCATGTTGACCGTCTCGCCCGCTTCATAATAGGCTTCGATTGTGTCCAAGCCAATCGCGGCAGACTCTTTCACAAATCGACCTCGGGTAAATCCGCGGATCGGAAGCTTTCTGTATAAAGGAACTTGACCGCCTTCATACCCAAAGCGTTTACGATATCCTTGTCGAGCGCTGTCTCCTTTTCCACCACGGCAAGAAGTCTTCCCTCGTTTTGATCCAACACCGCGTCCAACGCGCTGTATTTTCTGCGTAGGGCGAGAAGTATTTTTTAATTGAGATAGGTCTGTCATGACTATTCTTTCCTTTCTCGTTGAGCGAGATATTTATCTCGATTGCGAAGCTTTCCAAAAGCCTTGAAAGTCGCTTTCACCTGATTCAAAGGATTATTAGATCCAAGACTTTTTGCAATGATATCCTTAACGCCGCCAAGCTCAAGAACAGAACGGACTTTAGATCCGGCTACAACTCCGGTTCCTGCCGCTGCAGGCTTCAAAAGAATTTTCGCTCCATCCCACTCAACATAGATTTCATGAGGGATAGTCGTTCCTTCCATTTCAATTGAAAAGATATTTTTTCGAGCCGCTTCAGATCCTTTGCGTATTGCGTCAGACACTTCATTTGCCTTAGCAAATCCATAGCCTACATGTCCTTCTCCGTCTCCAACCAAAATCAGAGCGGAAAAACTAAACTTTCTCCCCCCTTTAACAACTTTGGAGCAGCGATTAATATAAAGGACTTTTTCCTCGAACTCGGTGCCAAAATCTTCTTGGCGTTTTTTCTCAAGGTTCTTTGCCATATTCATTCCTTAGAATTGTAAGCCCGCTTCGCGAGCGCCGGTGGCCAACTCGGCAATATGGCCGTGGTACTTGAATCGTCCGCGATCAAAAATAACCGCATGTACATCGAGTTTCTTCGCAAGCTCTGCAATCTGTCTTCCAATCGTTTTTGCAGCCGTTTTTGATTTTCTTCCAAGACCGGCTTTTTGATTGACTTCTGAAAGAGTTCCTACTCCAGCCAACGTGATCTTTCTCTCATCATCAATCAGCTGAGCATAAAGATGCTGATTAGTTTTCGATACAGAAAGACGAGGTCTTGATCCGGTTCCTCGCAATTTTTTGCGAATCCGCTTGACCCTCATCGCACGCGCATTTGCTCGTTTTGCTTTTGTATGGTCCATTTCCCTAACCTAACTTATGGTGTTGTTTTACCTTTTGCAGCCTTGCCGTCTTTCTTACGCACATATTCGTTTTCATAGCGAATTCCCTTGCCCTTGTAAGGTTCTGGGGGTTTCATAGCTCGAACTGTAGCGGCAAATTGGCCAACTTCTTTTTTATCGCTGCCTTTCACGACAATCAAAGTACCTTTATCAACAGTTACTTGAACTGTCTTTGGAATTTCGACAAACGTAGGGTGAGAAAATCCCACTTGCAGATCAAGTCGGCTCCCCTGGACATTCGCTCGGTATCCAACACCGATCATAGTCAGACGCACTTCAAAACCATCAGTAACACCGACGACCTGATTCTTAATCAGCGAACGAAACAATCCGTGCAAAGCGCTTTCCGGCATGATTTTCTCATCGCGCTCAACGATCGCAATATCCCCTTCGATTTTGAGATGTAAACCGGCAGGAAGCTGCAAACTTAAAGCCCCTTTAGGTCCTTTGACGTGCACATTGCCGTCCTTACTCGATTTGATTTCTACGCCCTTTGGAATTACAATCGGCGCATTTCCCAATCTAGACATCGTTCATTCCTTTATTTACCAAATCTTGCAAAGAAGTTCCCCGCCAAGCTTCAAGCTGCGAGCGGTTTCTCCATCGACAATCCCTTTAGGCGTCGAAATAATACACATTCCCATGCCATTAAAGATTCGAGGAATATCTTTATATCCAACATACCGTCGAATTCCGGAAGTAGATATGCGCTGCAAGTCATTAATGACTGAATGGCGCTCTTTCGTATATCGCAAGAAAACGCGCATTTTAAATTGCTGCTCATTGACTAGGAAATTTTCAATAAATCCATGATTCTTCAAAATTTCCAGAATCTTCACTTTATTTTTGCTTAAACTTAAGTCAACATATCGATGCTGGGCTGTTTTTGCATTGCGTATCTTGGTTAGCAGCTCTGCAATTGGATCATTAAATGCCATACTTATTTCTGCTCCTGCTTAAATGGGAAGCCAAGCAAAGTCAGCAACTCAACACATTCTGCGTCTTCCTTTGCCGTCGTAACCATAGTCACATTCATTCCTTGGGTCCTTTTTACTTTATCGAGGTTGATCTCCGGGAAAATTTGCTGATCTGAAAGCCCGAAGCTATAATTCCCTCTTCCATCGCATTTCTGACCAAAACCGCGAAAGTCGCGGATGCGAGGAGATACAATGTGACAAAAGCGGTCTAAAAAGTCATACATCCGTTTACCGCGCAAAGTCACGACCAAACCAACCGGCTGATCTTCTCTTAGCTTAAAATTAGAAATAGCTTTTTTGGAGCGGGTTACAATCGGCTTTTGTCCGGAAAGCAACATCATCTCTTCGCTATGCTCTTGCAAAGCATTCTTATCTTTAAGAGCATCGCCCAATCCCATGCTGACCACGATCTTCTTTAGGACAGGAAAAGACATTACATTCCTATCAGGATAACGGCTCTTCAATTCAGGAACAATCTCTTCCTTATATTTTTTGTACAGTCTTGACATGATTCTCCTAAGCGGGTTTCTTCACAGAACGATAGACGGTTTCATCTTTTGAGCCCTTGGCTGTATAAACCAACTCACGACCCTGTCCCTTTTTCGCCTGGCGCACTTTCACTTTCAGGACGTTGCCTTCGCGATCGCAGAGAGCTACATTCGATATGTGGATAGGCACTTCCATATCAACAATTCGAGCACCCTGGCTTTCCTGGGTGCGCTTTAAGTGTTTTTTTCGGATATTAACGCCTTGAACCAGCACGCGCTCTTCTGTGCGGCTTAAAACTTCACCAGTTTTTCCTTTATCGTTTCCAGCGACAACTTTTACACGGTCGCCCTTTCGAATCCATTTGCTCATGGCTAAATTACCTCTGGTGCTAACGAACTTATCTTTACAAAACCACCGTCTCGCACTTCGCGAGCAATGGGCCCGAAAATACGGGTTCCACGGGGATTATTTTTATCATCGATAATCACACAGCTATTGTCGTAGAACCGCAGACAGGATCCATCGGGTCTTCGAATATAACCTTTTGTTCTCACGATTACTGCTTTGACCACTTCGCCTTTTTTAACGGCTCCTTTTGGGTCAGCCTCTTTAATAGAACAAACAATGATATCGCCTACGCGGGCATATCGTTTGCGAGACCCTCCGAGGACCTTAAAACAACGGACCCGTTTGGCTCCTGTGTTATCGGCTACTTCAAGATCAGTTTCTTGCTGAATCATAATTCATTCCAATCCAATTACATTGCCTCGACAACGCGCCATCGCTTTAACTTAGAAAGCGGACGAGTTTCTACAATTCGCACCTTTTGGCCAATCACAAGAGCATCGCTCTCATCGTGTGCGTAAAATTTCTTCGATCTCTCGATTACTTTTTGATATCGCGGATGTCTCATCTTACGAGTCACCCGAATTGCTACCGTCTTATCCATTTTATTGGAGACAACAACACCGATATGTTCCTTTCTACGACCGCGTACTTGCGCTTCTTCAGGCATTTTATGCTCCCTTTCTTACGTGTTGACCACGCTGCTTCTGAGTCAATAGAGTTAAAACACGCGCTCTTTCTTTCCTCTTCGCTTTAATTTGATGAGGTTTTTCAAGCTTACGGTTTACAGCCAACTCATTTCGAAGCGCATATAGTTCGCGATCCAAATGGCTTGCAGCAGCTTCCAACTCGTGGATCGATTGATCCTTCAATTCAGTCTTTTTTTTCTTCTTTACCATGATTAAACCCTCTCGACCCGGTCGACGAATTTCGTACGCACCGGAAGTTTTGCAGCAGCAAGTCTCAGGGCTACCTGAGCTTCTTCCCGAGTAACTCCGCCTACCTCAAAGAGAATTCTACCTGGACGAACCGGAGCTACGTGATGCTCAACAGCTCCTTTTCCCTTTCCCATTCTGGTTTCTGCCGGTTTTTTCGAAACAGGCTTATCAGGGAAGATACGAATCCAAACTTGCCCTTTACGGCTGAAGGTTCGGCTAATGGTAACCCTGCAAGCTTCGATTTGCTGCGCTGTAATCCAGCAGCGGTCCAAAACTTGCATACCAAATTCACCAAATGCAACAAAATTCCCACCCTTTGACAGGCCTGGCATGCTTCCTTTTTGCTGCTTTCTAAATTTTGATTTCTTAGGACTTAAAGCCATACATTAACCCCCAACAGCAGTTTTAACAGGCGCTAAAACTTCTTCGCCTCGGTTAATCCAAACTTTAACGCCAATCGATCCATAAGTAGTTTCTGCTCTTCCATGAGCATAATCAATATCGGCTCGAATCGTATGAAGAGGAGTTCTTCCTTTTTTATACCACTCAACCCGAGCGATCTCAGCGCCGCCAATCCTTCCGGAAATCTGTACTTTAATTCCGGCAGCACCAGCATCCATTGTGGTCTGCATTGCTTTCTTCAAGATACGGCGAAACGGAATTCGACGTTCCAATTGCTTAGCAATCCCATCAGCCACAAGTTTTGCATCGAGATCAGGCCGTTTAATTTCCTCAACCTCGATCCATACTTCCTTGCCTGTTAAGGCGCGGAGTTCTGCTTTCAGCGCATCAATTTCAGCGCCCTTCTTTCCGATCACTAGTCCTGGTCGAGCAGTAACAATCGTCACTTCGATTTTTCCACTCATCCGCTTAATCAAAAAACGTGACGCCCCTTGGCAAGCCGGTTTCGGCAAAAGGCACTGTCGAATTTTTCGGTCTTCGCCGATCAATCCGCCAAACTCTTGCTTATTGGCAAACCAATTTGAGAGCCAACGCTTGCGACGCACTAGGCGGAATCCAATTGGCGATACTTTTTGTCCCATGTTCTCCTCTACTGTTTCGCTACGACGACTGTAAAATGGCTTGTTCTCTTATTAACAGGAACGGATGATCCGCGACTTCGCGGCTTCGCTCGTCTCAAGATAGGGCCCGGGTCAACGCGCACTTCTAACACTTTTAATTCTTCTCGACGCACATCCAGCTGAGTTTCTGCATTTGCTACTGCGCTATCCAAGGTCTTTTTCAAAAGCCTTCCGCCTCGCAATTTAGAATAACTCAACTGTAGAGAAGCCTTCTCTACGCTTAATCCACGCATCAATGCGGCCGCATAGCGGGCTTTTCTGGGAGAGATGCGCACATATCTAGTAATGGCTTTCGCTAATTGCATTGTTTCTTCCCTTAACTTGTTTTCCCGGCAGCAGGAGATGATGATGCCGCTGATTTTTTCGGATGTCCTTTAAAAGTCCGCGTCGGCGAAAACTCTCCAAGGCGATGCCCAACCATATTTTCCGATACATATACAGTAATAAACTTCTTACCGTTATGCACGTCAAACGTTTGACCAACCATGTCAGGCAAAATCATCGACCTGCGCGACCATGTTTTTATTGCTTTCTTAGCGCCTTCTTGCTGGCTCTTCTGAACCTTAACCATTAAATGATGGTCGACAAACGGGCCTTTTTTCAGAGATCTTCCCATGATATTACCTTCGCTCTTTTACGATCCACTTTCTGGTTTTCTTCGGAGAACGAGTCCTAAACCCTTTTGCAAATTGGGCCCAAGGAGATTGCGGATGGTTTCCTTTTCCTCTTCCCTCTCCCCCTCCGTGCGGGTGATCGACCGGGTTCATTGCAATTCCGCGAACTGTAGGACGAATCCCCATCCATCGCGAACGCCCAGCTTTTCCAAGCACTCGTAGATTATGCTCTGCATTCGAGACCACGCCAAACGTAGCCCGGCAGTCTTCTTTCACGAGACGAACTTCTCCAGAAGGCATACGAATCGTCGCATACCCGTTGCTTCGCGCCAAAAGCTGCGCTGAAAGTCCGGCAGACCGAACAAACTTGGCGCCTTTGCCTGGATACAATTCAATATTGTGAATGACAGAACCTAGCGGCATAAACTTCAACTTCATGCAGCATCCAATTTGAAACGGAGGCTCATCGCTTGTGCTGAGCATATCCCCAATTTTAATTCCTTGAGGAGCCAAAATGTATCTCTTTTCACCGTCTTGGTAGTATAGCAATGCAATTAAAGCGGATCGATTCGGATCATATTCAACGGACGCAACTTTTGCCGGGATATTTTCTTTATCTCGCTTAAAATCAATCACGCGGAACATCTTCTTGTGTCCGCCCCCTTTATGACGCACCGTGATATGTCCATGGTGGTTACGTCCATTCATTCGTCTTTTTGGACAAAGCAACGCCTTCGGAGCTGGCTTCTCTCCTGGAGAAAGCTCGGAAAAGCTCGGCTGGACCAGCTTGCGCTGTCCTGGGGTTCTAGGTCGAAATGTCTTCGGCATAATCTTATTCCTTTACACTTGCTCATCAATTGCGTCGCCAGGACGGAAGGTTACAATAGCCTTCTTATATCCAGCAGTTTTCCCCAAAAATCCCCTAACACGGCGAGGCTTCGGCCCTATGCGAACTGTATTGACAGCGACAACTTTCACTTTTTTTTCTGCATAGATCTCTTCAATCGCACGGGCTATCTCACCCTTGTTCGCTCTTGGATCAACATTAAACACAGCTTTCGGAGATTGGCAGCGGCTCAGCGAAGGATTGTTTTTCGCATGCTGAAGATTTTCCAGCACACGACTTTTTTCTGTAAGCCGGCGGCTCTTAATAATTTCATAAGCGTTACGCATTAGATCCTCCAAAAATCGACAGGAATTGATCAAGAGCAGACTCAAGAACCACGAGATCTTGGCAGCGAGCAATTGCATATCCATTGATTTGAGGGACAAGCGCATATTCTTTTTTAGGAATATTGCGCAAACTCTTAATCAAATTGAGATGCGAACGTTCTTTACCTGCCTCAGGTGCGCCTTTCTCTTCTCCCAAAACCAAAATACGCTTTGAACCAATCTCTACTTTGTCAAAGAAATTCGCCAATGATTTTGTTTTAGGATGCTTCATGTTTTCTTTCTTCAAAACATGAACTTTGTTTGCCTTGATTTTTTCTACGATCAACGCGGCAATTGCAGCGCGTCTTTCTTTTTTATTGATCCGAACGTGGATATCAAATTTAGGTTTTGGACCAAAAACAATCCCCCCGCCTTTATATTGCGGAGCGGCCAAATCCCCCTGACGAGAACGCCCTCCTCCTTTTTGAGGATGCGGTTTTTTCCCTGTTCGGTTAATTTCAGCTCGTGTTTTCGTACTCGCAGACCACTGACGGGCATTATTGCGAATCGCTACAAGATAGTCCTTCAAAGACTGAGGGTGCGCACTCACATCTAAGAGCGCGTCATCGATTTGAACAGATCCAACTTCCTTACCGGAAAGATCATATTTTTTCAGCGTTGCCACAATCTACCCCTTCTTACTTTTCTTGATCGATGCACGAATAAACACGGTCCCGCTACGAGCACCCGGAACAGCTCCTTCAACAAGAAGCAAATTCCCCTTAATCGCAACTACGCGTAAATTTTGAACAGTCTGACGATCTCCACCCATGCGCGATGCTCGCTTTCCGTTCGGAAAGCAGCGGCCGGGCGTACTTCTCATTCCCGTTGAACCCATGTGGCGATGAAAACCGGAACCATGCGCAGCAGGTCCGCCAGCCATATTAAACAGCTTCATCACACCTTGGAATCCCTTACCCTTGGTCATTCCTTCGACGTCTACATAAGTAGAATCAGAAAACAAACTTACGTCGATTTTTTGACCAACCTGATAAGAATCGACATCATCAACGCGAGACTCTCGTACAACGCGGCAAGGTTCTACTTGAAATTTCGCAAACTCCCCTTTCTGAGGTTTGCACATGCGATTAGCTTTCGATTGAGACAAAGGCTGCCCGGCAAGCTGCAGGCTATTGTAGCCATGCGTCTCTTTCCGCTTAATCTGCAGAACAACATTCGGCTCCGCCAAAATAACCGTACAGACGACCAGCTTTCCCTCTTGATCGAAAATCTGAGCCATCCCTTTTTTCTGGCCTATCAATGTCAGCGACATAGTACTTCCTATTCCTTAGAGTTCAGATTCCTTCGCTATTGCATACCTTGCGCGAAAAGCGTAAAGATTAACGAAAGAGAGCATTTCTCTCAAGTTTAATCTTCACCTCATTGATTTCGCGCTTAACGTCGCAACCCAACAGGCCGGACGTGGCATACGAGAGGGAGGGATCGTTCGTTGGAACGATGTTTTTAATACTGGTACGACAGTTTAGAGAAAAAGGGATTTAAAGATCAAGCCCTTTCTCGGGAATGCAAATTTCTTCCCCGTCTTTTAGTAGGCGGCGGCTTTTTAAAGCGCTCCGGTCAGCCATTGGAGAACACTGAATTTTTGACTTCAGGTCGCATACGCGCGTTCCCGCAGGGACCTCTAAATCCACCGCACCCACCCCTGATCCTAAGACATGGACGCAAATCGTCGAAAGTTCCCCGATCGACAAGGAAAGATCGGCATTCACTAAAGATGCTGTATCAATAGACCTAAGATCGGCAAATCGTTTGGGACGACTTTTTTTAATCACATCGCCAAGACATGTACCTAAGGACACAGAGTAGCTTCCCGGCTTCAAAACAGCCCCGTCGATCGAAACAGTGGCCATCGACTCTACTGCATCGAGAAAAATCTTTAACTGAGAAGCCCTGCGATGGGCATGACATTGTGCGATGACTACAAAGGAAGTCAAAAGAAGAAGGACGCTGCTGACTAAAATCCACTCAGAAAACTGCAAAGACTTTGTTGTGGAAGACAACGAACACCTATGCGCAAAAAAAACAGGCGGCGCCAAAAAGAGAGACGCCGCCATACAAACAACAAAACCAATGTTAAGTCAATACTTTAACGTCGGCAAAATTAATTGGTTTATAAGCCATGCTCATTTCATGCATTTTTCGAATCACAGCAAACGCCGTAGAACCGAGAGACAGAGTCGCAGAAGTCAGGCTCGACAAGAAACTCAATCCGGTCATGGCCAAGAGCAATCCAAAGACTCCCGATACCACAGAACAAGTGGCTTTAGCGACTGCGATCCAATTATTGTCTTTTGTTTGCTGAACAGCGTCCCGCATTTCACTTGTAGCTCCGGAAAGATCCATGCTATAGGCTCGCTGAAGATTTTTCTTACACATATCAAACTCAAGACCATCATGCACCAAGCCGACTGTTTCCGCAGTGGCTGTAAACATTTTGCTTAAAGGAGCTGTCTGAGGGAACAAACTTGCAACCATTGAAGCGCCGTGGCAAGTCATTGATACCGCTTCTGTCGTTGCGGCAGCTGATTTGGCGATCTTTTGATCCAGCTGCAGATCTGTCAATGTATGATTAGACATAGCCAGACGAACTTCTTTATCTTCCTGGATCGCATCATCGATTACCACAGGAATGCGAAGAAATGTAGTTCCCCAAGTCCAGGCTACCAGACCCTTGGAAGAGAGCTTATCCATCGCAGCGCAGCGTGTCATTCCTAAGCTCTCGCGCACTTCATTGCCCCACTTAGGAAGCTTGTCCATAAGCTGGCCCATGCGAAATACCGCTTCACTGCTATTAAAAAATTTTAGAACAGAACGACCGACCCCTTTCTCTGCATCGGGATTTTTTACTAAATTAATGCGAGGGTAGCCAGCTGCAGAACCTGCATTGGATCTATTCAAAACTGATGAAGCCATAAACACTCCTTAGATTATTAAGAAAGCCGAAAGCATAAATTGCCGCCCCATTAATGTAAAGTGAGTATTTCTTTAAATGAGAAGACACGTCCTCAGGAGAATTGAGGAAGGCCTCGCTGGCCTCGAAGCCAGTCCGAAGCGCGCATTACCTGCTTTCCCTCGGGCTGAACATCAAGTATTTTTAATGAATGAGAGCCGCAACCCACATCTCCATCCGCAGAAAAAATTTGACCGGGATGGCCGGATTGCTGCATGACTTTAGTCTTTAAAATTTTTATTCTCTTCTTTCCTGACCCCGTATCAATGGAAGACCAGGCCCCGGGCCTCGGAGAAAAGGCGCGGACCAGATTATGGATCTCTTCTGCCGGCCTGTCCCACTTGATCTCTCCTTCTTCCATGGAAATTTTTGGAGCATAAGTCACAAGGGTGGGATTTTGCGGCTCGGCGGGAGGCACTCCTTTTTCATAGGCTTGCAGCACCCAAAGCAATAAAGATTTTGACAGCTCGCAAAGAACTGCTTCGAGCTCGCCAAAGGTCATATCGGGAAGGATTTCGGTGCGGGCGGATGCGATGACATCTCCCGCATCTAACTGCTTAACCATTTTTTGAACGCAAACGCCCGTTTCTCGATCGCCATGAATCAAAGCTCTATGAATCGGCGCAGCACCCCGATATTTAGGAAGCAAACTCGCATGGAGATTAATACATCCCTTTGGAGGTATATCAAGCAGCGACTGGGGCAAAATCTGACCAAAAGCAACAACAACAAAAAGATCTGCATGCAACGCCTTTAGTTGTTCTAAAAATTGAGGCTCCGATGCTTTTTGAGGCTGCAGAACAGGAATGGACCGAGCTACTTGCTTTACGGCAGACGAGGTCACTTGCAAAGAACGGCCCTTTGGCCGATCGGGCTGCGTTACAATGGCCGCAATGGATATGTTAGACTGAAGAAGAAATTCTAAAATCGAAGCTGCAAAATCCGGAGTCCCAAAAAAAACGATCTTCAAAGGGATCCTCTATTCTTCTAAATACGCTTCTTCTTCCTGAGGGCTAGATGAAGACTTGGAAACACCTTCGAGGCCCAAAACACCGCGCTTCGAATTTTTACAGAAATTGATCCAGTGCTGCACTTCAGGAAGCATCTCTACCTGCTGCTCGATCTGAACCAATGCATCTTCAAGATGCAACCCGGAACGATACGTAAGTTTAAATGCCTTACTGATGGCTATGCGCACTTCCAATGGAAACTGATTGCGTTTGAGCCCAATAATATTGATGCCGCCAAATTTATAAGGGTATCCTCCGCCAATCGTATAAGGAGGAATATCCCGCAATACGCCGCTAAATCCCCCAACCATTGCATAGCATCCGATACGGGCAAATTGATGCACCGGGGTCATCCCGCCGATCCGAGCGTAATCTTCAACAACGACATGGCCCGCCAACATAGCGCTATTCGACATGACGACGCGATTTCCTATTTCACAGTTATGAGCAACATGGCAATAAGCCATAATCAAACACTCATCGCCAATGCGGACCGTAGAATCCTCCTGACAGGAAGAATTAATCGTAACAAATTCCCGAATCTCACACCGTTTGCCGATCACAACGAATGTCTTCTCGCCGCGAAACTTCAGATCTTGGGACTTCGTGCCAATGCTCGCTCCGGGCCAAATTACCGTCCCTTCGCCAATCGTAGTATTCCCATCGATGTATGCATGCGATTTAATGACAACATTGTCTTCTAAAACAACCGTTCCCTTCACAACCGCAAAAGGTTCAATCACTACATTATTTCCGAGCTTGGCTCCGGACTCTACAACAGCTAGGGGATGTATTTGGGTCATGGGATCTACTATAGTTTATCTTTATCGACTAGGGCGAAGCTAAGTTCTGCTTCAACTGCAAGCAAATCACCAAGCATGGCTTTCGCGCTCATTTTTCCACCATTGGAACTAATATGCAGACCCTTCGCATGAAGATGCAAAACATCTCCAGGAACAACCGGTCTGCGAAACTTTGCATTAGCAATATTCAAAAGCACCGCGATTTTCTTCGCATAGCCTTTCTGATGAACCAAAATTCCTCCTGTCTGGGCCAATGCTTCTAAAATAAGCACTCCGGGCATGATAGGAGTCTCAGGGAAGTGCCCTTGAAAAAACGGCTCATTGACAGTCACATTTTTAACCCCAATGATTTCGCTAGACTCTAAATCAATATGCACAATGCGGTCTACAAGCAAAAAGGGATATCTATGAGG
>DALYFE010000032.1:0-15071 GCA_031972195.1 Chlamydiales bacterium
CAAAGGCGTAAAACCCTCTCAGTATCGCCACTGGGGAAAACCCGGCATTCGAGCTCAACTTTTTGACATCTCAACGAACAAACTCGAAACCGATTTTGTCCTGGAAGGAGATCGAAATTCTTTGCATGTGCTCAATGCGGTCTCTCCCGGATTTACATCTGCTCTTCCATTTGCTCAATTTGTGGTCGATCGTGCTGAAAAGGCGGCGCATCGCAATTCTGCCCTTTCGCCCTAAAGGCCTGGGATCTTAAGCCGAGCTGCCTTTGAAGAGAAGAAGACCTTCCGCTCCGGAGAAGGGCGATAAGTTCCTTAGCTCGGCCAGATGGATGAATCGCCAGACCCTGCTGTAAAGAACAGAGATTGCACCGAGCTGCCCGTGCAAAAAAAACTGTTATTAAGAATAGACCTCTTTCGAAATTAAGGATTCGTCGCTTTTGTGGATTATTTTGACCGAGTTTTCGATTCAAAAATTGGGGGCAATATCAACTTTCGTATATGGCCCCCCAAATTTAGAAGTCTAAAAGCGGCTCAAAAGAACCGCAAAATCGACTGAACCTTAGTTTCGAAAGAGGTCTAATCAACACTGCCAACATATTTGACATCCTCAGCAACACGAAACTTGCCCTTACTAACCGCGATATTAATACAATTAATTTCATCCACATTTAAAAAAAACAAAATAACATCAGCGCAATACAAAATACGCACCAACAAAACAACGTTAATATCAAAAAATCGTTTAGACAAACAAAAAGACAGAATCTCTATTGATTTTAAAAAATAAACCCTGCAAAATACTTTCACATAAATAGCGAGGCGGATCATGTTTTTTTCAAAAATCTCTACAACAACATGCTATACCCATTCTACGGAATCGTCATCCTTGTTTTATAATCAGAAGACATCTGAATCATTAGAAAAAAGGGGAAATGGCACTCACACATGGACTTATGTAAATCGGCCATTATGGCCATTACCGAATGCATGGATAGAAACAGCATGGACTTATGTCAATCAGCCATTGGAATATCGAGTGATCGCTAGCGATAAAAAAGTGACAATAGATTCCGTAAGAAATGGAAAAAAACTAGAAATGACTCTAGACGATGATCAAGCTACAAAAGTGCGAAATCTTTTGGAAAAAATGCATCTTCCAATCAGGCCAATGCCTCAAAAATTAGCAGATTACGAAAAAGAAGCAGCATCATATCCTTTGCGTAACAAGGAGTACGAAGCGACTCGGATGGAGTTGTTGCATGTATTGAAGGAGTACGAAGATGGAATTGTTGCATGTATTGAAGCAACAGGTGTTAGGATATAAAACTGTTTCATCAAAATAATAGACAATTAAAGATACTCTTCCTTTAATTATTAAAAATAAACAACAAAAACAATATTTAATCGATTTTCCAGAATTAACTTGTGGGCTATTCTGTTTTCTAACAAGTTGTTTAGGCCCTCACCGATCAACACCTGTAAATCATAACCGGAGAAGAGAATCTCCTTCTCTTCAAGAGAGAGAATTCTTCAAAAAAGATTATCGATTCTAGCGAGGTATAGACATGTTTTTGAATGGTTCTGGTACAAAACTTATTTCGCTTTCTCCTAAGTGCGGCACGTTCTTTGCCGCAGCTTGACTGGAAGATGCCTGCAAAAACAAAGGAAAAAGACTTGAAAAAGTAAGCCTCTTGTCGGAACTTAGCGGGAATCCGAATTTATGCCCAAAATACTGGCCTTTTTTCTAAGTTCCTCATAATCGATCTCTGGTGCTGTTATATCAATCCAACGTCTCGAACAAAAAGGCAGAGCTGGATGATCGCTCAGTGTTCCTAAAATAGGCAAAATGCTCCTAGTCGTATGGAAACTCCAGGAATTCGTTTCCTTATTGTAACGGACATATCTATCTCCTACGGGGAGGTCCTCTACCGGAGCATATACACGTCTAGTTGGCCCGGCAAACAATTGAAAGCATTCTGCTACATTCAATTGATTTTTAATCGGAGCTCCAACAGAACATGACTCGAGAACAATATTAGCATTTTCTGCTAACTTGTCGAAATGAAGCTTGCTAATTGCGGAGGGATTTAAAGAACATCGTTCGCTAAGCTTTGCGTGTGTAGGAGTCCCGTGTAGATTTAGAATCAAAGTGGAAATGGGTTTGCCAGTTTCATTGCATGAATCGAGTATTTGATTGATCCCACCTTCATCCATGGGCTTTTCAAAAACAAGGGAAGATTTCTGAGCTAGGTCGCTAAGTATCTCCATCTCCGAGGCGTATCGAATACCTATTGCACCCGTTGAGTCATAAGGCTGTTCACACCTCAAAGTAATTTCATTTCTTGTCTGGTCGGATAACATTTCACGAATCGCAGGATTATATTTTATTGGGTAAATTTCGCGCATGAACCACTCCCGAATACTTATCATTGAGATAACAATGAAAACTACCAGAACAGTAACCTCGGCATTATGTATACTTTTTTCTGATGGAGAATTTACTCTTGGGAATAAAAAGCTAAATAAAGCACTCAATGCTACAACGCCAGCAGATCCTAATCCTAGGACAACCGTGTCGCTTGTAAGTCTCTCTTTTAGGGAATTTCCCGAAATAAGTTCTCTGTTTTTTCTCACTTCTTCAAAAATAATACTCATGTCACGAAAGAATGAAGAACGATGCAATGGATTCTCCACAACACCTCCATCTGGAACTTCCATTTTCGGATCACTGAAATTATCTCTACTTATTTGCCTCAGCTCATTCATTATTAAACCAATTTTTATATATTATGCATTGAAATACATATAAAATTATATAATACTATCAGAATTTTTTTTAACCATTAATTATCTCGTTAATAGAGATGTAATGCATTAAGCTTTAGTGGAGTGGTATATGAGATCAGAAAAGAACCGTATAGCAATAAGCAGCAAAGAGATATCCCAATATCAGAAATGCAAAAAAAATTGTAAAGAACAGTTAAGCGCATCCAGCAGACAACTCTTCGCTCGCAATCAAAACAATCAATGCTGAGAAAACCCTGCACTAATATTTTCTTGATAAAAAAAACTTTTATTTCTATAAAAATACAATCACTAAAATTGGAGCCGTCGCAGAATCTATGAATTTATACGAGCATATTCCATCGGATTTAGTAGCTTCTCGCCGGCTTTCAGTAAACTTCCTTTGCACAAAGCACAATGCTCTCATACGGAACATCTATCCATTTGCACTCTGCATTGCTGCCTTATTGATGTTCACCACATCCCTTTCTTGCACAGAAACTCTGATCGATGTCACTGAATCTCTACTGGCCGATCAAACAGTTGCCGATGAAGCCCCTGAAGAAATTTGCGATATAGGCTCTTCCACTATGGGAGCAAGCGCACGCACTTCACAAGGCGCTGGTATTGGATATACTCATGGATATACAACCATTGACGGCTTTTTCTCAATGAGACATTGCCATGAAGGATGGTCCCCTTTTTTAGATTTACGCGGACATATCTTCAATAACAATCGATATGCCGCCAATGCCGGCATAGGCTTTCGTTATTTAACCGAAACGATTGCACTAGGGATGAACAGCTACTATGATTATCGAAATACTCATGAATTCCATTATAACCAGTGGGGACTGGGTTTAGAAGCAATCGGTTCATTCTGGAGCTTCAATGTCAATGGCTATTTGCCTGTTGGCAGAAAACGAAGCCACTTGTTTGGAGCCGGCATTTCAGGAACAGCTTCTGCTCCAAGCTTCGGGTTCTTTCAAGGAAACCAATTCTTTATCACGTTGAGCGGATCTCAAGCGCTATTTGCCAAACAGGAATTTGCATTGAAAGGCATTGATGCCAAGTTTCTAATGCGTCTGACTCAAAAAAGCATTTTTTCATTAGATGGCTCCATCGGTCCCTATTATTATCAAGGGTACTTTGACAAATTTGCAGTCGGGGGCGAAGCGAGTCTCATCGCCCGCATTGGAGATTACGTAACGCTCAACGCAACCGGCTCTTACGATAACCTTTTTCATGAACGCGGACACTTGGGGATCGGATTTTCCATTCCGTTTGGACCCAAAAATTTCAGTAAGGAATGCAACGCAAAACAACCTTGCTCGATTCCTTCTTTCTTCAATACAAGAGTAACGCGGGGAGCCAACCGCAATGAAATCATCGTTTTAGACAAACACGAACTTGTCTTAGCGACTGCAACAGCCGGAGGCACGGAAGTTGCGATCAACCCGTCCACAGGACAGCCCTATGTCGTCTGGTTCGTCAATAATCTGAGCAGTTCGAGCGGAACATATGAAAGCCCATATAAAACCATCCAAGATGCTCTTGCCGTAGCGCAAGCAGACGACATGATCTATGTTTATGCGGGAGATGGTTCAGCATACGATGTAGATATTCCCCTGCTAAACGGGCAATTGTTTCTGGGTTCTGGCATCAATCAAATTGTAGCAACACAATTTGGCAATATCTCTATCCCGGCCCAGTCCGCAACAAGTCCCTCTTTAGAAAATTCAATGGGAGCCACAATGATCACCGTGGCTGACAGAAATATAGTATCCGGATTTACTCTGAATGTATTGAGCGCCGGCGATACTGTAGTGGCCTCTGCAATTGATTCTCTTTCTTTTCTCAATAATATTTTTAATACATCCGTCACGACAGGGATGAATAACCTTGTATTCACAGATGCTACCGGAACCCTTCTTGTCCAAAACAATAAATTCATCATGGATCCCTTGGACACAGGCTCTCTTGGAGTTCGTCTCTCAGATTCAGGAAGCGGTTCATCGACTCTTTCCATCATCAGCAATACATTCACCAATCATGCGAGCAGACCGATCAGCCTCAATTATTCAGGCAGTTCATCCCCCACCCTTGATATCGCCGCTAACAGTTTTACACCTCCATCCGGCTCGAGCGGGATCAATGCAATTGATTTGGCCACTTCCAATGCAACTGTTCTGGCCGGTTCCATCTCAAACGGCAATACTTTTTCTGCTTATACAGGCAATACGATCAACATGAATTGGACCGGATCAGGCAGTCATGAACTGACCATCTCCAGCAATATCATAACTTCCGATCCAACAATTTCCGGAACAAATGGAGTCTCTCTAAATACATCTACCTCAGGCACCTCCTCGATCACAGTCACAAACAATACCTTTACCGACCAGACCAATACCGGAGTGGGCTGCTATGCAGCTTCCAATGCAATCATGAATGTGAATATCTCGGGCAATACGATCACAGGCTACGCAACACCCGGAAACAACGGCATTCAAATCGGCGCAACCGATACGTCGATTGTAACAGGCTCGATCACATACAACACTTGCAGCGAGCATCTCGGGGGCGATATCAACGGATTCCCGTCAACATCGGGCACTTACACGTTGACCATCGCACACAACACGCTGACTGGCCCAAGCACTGTTCCTGGAGGCTCCTATCCCAACGGGATTCAATTCAGCGCCAATGGCGCTTGCGTGATGAGCTTTAACATCAATCATAATCAACTTACAAATCATGCCGATCATGGGATTAATCTCTTCGGCAGCGACACAGCAACAATCACATCCACGATCAACAACAACACATTGACCGTACCGGATAGCTGGCTGAATACGGCCGGCATTCAAGTAAGCGCCGGCAATTCAAGCGCTGTAACATCGACTCACTCCATTACCAATAACGTCTGCACAGGTCATACAAATGCAAACATTCAATCTTCCCCTAATATGGATTCCATCCTGTATGTCAATGTGTCAGGCAACACATTATCAGGCCCTACCTCTACACCCGGAGGTGCGAATCCAAGCGGAATTCAGATGAACGCGAGCAATTCCGCCATACTCACAGCAATTATCAATGGACACAATCAATGCTCAAACCATATCAATCGCGCAATGAACCTATTTTCTTCAGACGCTGCGCAAATGATCGTCACGATTGATGAAAATACGATCTCTACGCCCATTAGCACCGCAGCTACAAGCGGAATTTCAGTAGGCGGAAGTAATTCTTCTGCATCTCCTGCCAGCAGCTATACGATTACAAATAACATCTGCACAGGAGCTAACAATGGAACCATTCAGTGCTTTCCTTCGAATAATCTGAATTGCAGTCTTGTAATATCCAACAATACAATGACGTCGGCAACCAATGGGATTTCAGGATCGGGTCCAGCCGGGATTCAAGTTGGCTTAAACAACTCCAGCGCCATAACGAGCCTGACGATTTCGAATAACACCTGGACAAGCCCTCATACCTATCAAGCCTCCGGATCTCCTCAAGGGATGTCTATTGGCGCCAGTAATACAGCCTCTCTTTCAAATGTCACAATCTCTAACAACATTCTAAATTTTCCTATCACCTCTTATGCAGATAATACCGGCACAACGGGCATTTCAACGTATTTGAATGATACAGCACTCTTCTCGGGACTTTCCGTTTTAAACAACACAGTCACCTATTCTACACACAACTATGCCAACAATACGTCTCCTGGAGGAATCTCAGTTAGTGCAGACGGCGGTGCATTGACGGATGTGACTATTTCACATAACTTAATTTCTTTCGCCTCTCTGCCCGCTGCTCTTGCATCTTTTCAAGAAGGCGGCATCAACTGCGGAGGAAGCGGCAGTGCAATCGTAGGGACTGCTCTATCTCCGGCGATCATCAGCTATAATACAATCACCGGAATAGAGGGCAATGCCATTACACTCTTGAATGCTAGCTCAGGAGATACATACATCAATGCCACAAACAATACGATTTCATTAGGAACTGTCATGAAAAGTGAACTTGGAGTCGTCACTGTTCCATTTTCAACAGGAAAACTGATCACAGTAATCGATAGCAATACCATTGAAGGAAACAATGGAGGTTTCGTGGGGATTGTGGCGACCAATCAAGGCCCTGTATGTCAAAGTGTCACGATTAGCAACAACACGGTTACCAATGTTCATGGCAATAATCCGGCTCTTCCCCTTGCTGGACTCGGAGGCGGTATTGGATCAGCGATCTTGAGTACAGGAGATCTGAATGTCTTTGTCGTTAATAATGGCGTAAGCGGCAATACTCCCCAGGGAATTTTCGGATTTGATTCGGCAGCTTTAATGGGCAGCGGAACCATTTGCATCCGACTTCAAAACAACCATGGAGCAGGCGCCGCTGCACCAGATAACTATGTCTTGTATAATCCGACGATGGCTCCAGCATCTACATTCATCTATCAAGATGCAGGCGGCAACTTGGGAACGCTCTCGTTTTCCCCTTCGATGTCCGACTTCACCGCAGGCACTTGTACCAGCTGCCCTTGACCTATCGATATGTGAAAAGAATACAATTTAAAGCGCTTTGTAATAAAAATTATTTTATGATATAAAAATTCTCCGTTTTTTTGGAGGATTTATGAGTTCATCAGTTTCTCTTTCTAACGCCAGCACAACACCTACTTGTTACAAACAAGAGAAAATGGTTGTTAGTAGTGATGCTCGTGCAAATACAGCTCTCAAAGCAATCGATGCTGTTCGGGAAAGTAGGCAGACTGCGGGAGTTGATTTGAACACACAATCTTGTAGAAGAAATCAATCTGACCTCAAGCGAGCGAGCACTACTGATCGAAATTTTGAAGCAAAAACGACTTCGCCAAAAACCAATTCTTCAAGTTGTTTCGGCATCATGACTCTTCTATTCCAAACGATGAATTCTCTGATCCCTAACAATCCCCTTCAAGCAAAACAGGTTCAGCACAGTCTGTTTGAAAGTCCGCCTAAATATAGCGAATCCTATGACAGAGATTCTGCGTATTTGGATTGGAATTTTGCTCATGACATTTTAAAAGAATATCCTTTCCAAGAAAATGACTCGGTGATTGAAGTCGGAGGCATATGTGGAAGAGTGTCTGCAAATATTGCGGGCTTGGTCCCAAAAGGTGAAGTAATTGTCACCGAAGTAAGAGGACCGAATGCGACTCAATTTGCAAATCAAAAATATCCAAAAAGCATTTATCCAAATTTGTCATTCTTAAATACCCATATTTTAGATTCTGATTATGAAAATCGGTTTAACTTAGCATGTTGTTTTACTACCTTCGATGATAATACAGATCAACCTGCTACGATCCAAAAAATCTATCAAGCATTAAAACCAGGTGGACATTTCATAGCCACAGTGCGCTTAATGATCGATCCAGAAATGGGAGCTAATATTAAGGCGACCAGACTTAGCGACAAATGGAAGGGATACTATTCCAATTATAACCATCCTTCGCAAAAATTCACCCCAGATGAATACAGAGATTTTTTAACAAAAGTAGGTTTTAAAGACCCTCAAATTAAAGTGGTAAAACGCCATATTTTGTTTGAAAATAAGCGGGCGTTTATGGAGTTCTATAGAACACACCCAATTGGATTAGTCCATTCCGAAGATAGAGTGGAAGAATTTTTAACTGATTTGGTTAATTCCTACGCCAAACAATTCGGCCGGCCGGATGGTCAAATCCCGCAAGTCTACGAAGAATTAGTGATTCACGCTACGAAATAAAGCAAAAAATTACTGACGCAAAGCATCTTTCTCCAGAGAGATGCTTCGAAAAGGCTGGCGGCTTCGACATCTCCTCTTCGGTTAAAAATTTAGAATTTTAAAACAATTCCTGCATCCAATCCTTGCGCATAAAAACTGCTTCTTTGAAAAGAACTCGTCGGTCGCTGAGGACCTCTTGGCGCAGGAGCTCCGGCAGGAGTTCCAAAAGGGATCGGTCCAGGACCTACACCTACTGTATTTCTCGACACATCAGCGAGCGTTGTAAGAGTTGTGTTGATCTTTCGATCGATTTGTTTTCCAGATCTTAAGACTTGGCTCAACCACAAAAAAGTATAACCGAGGTTGATTTCCAGATGACGAAAGATTTGGTACCCTACAGAACCCCGCGCTTCAAAAGCATAAGCGAATGCCCATCTCTTATGAGTTCCATGATTGGTTGGCTCTGCGAAAATACCTCCAGACAAGATGTCATTGGAAGTTCCAGCCGTTTCGAAAAACAAATTTCCACTACTGGTTTGACTGGAGCCTTTGATTTTTAGCTGCTCTAATACAGCTCCTATGGCTCCCCTAAAATCGCCTTCCCATTTCCAGCTTTTTCTTTCATATGTTCCATTGATACCAAATTGGGTCGCTAAAAAATCGTTCCACGTAAAAAATCTATCGGAAAAATTGAAAAAAGCCTGTGGGAAAGAAACATTGGGCACAGTGTGTGTATCTCCCTTAAAAATCAAAGACTCATGGAGTTGAAGCCAGCGAAAACCGCCTATTAGATTGAGACGATCTCTTTCTAAGCAAGAATAAAGCCCATTGAATTCAACTCCCTGGATCTTGCTCTGAAATCGAAAATCAAAAACGCCCGCAAATCCAGGCTCTCCAGACAAAGGCCCTGGTAAAATGAAAATTGTTTCTCCTGGAACCCCATTCAATCCGCAAACTCCTGTTACATCAAAAATCGGAACCGCATAATTCTGCGACCCTGGTTCTCCTGAGGTGTTAAACGATCTCTTTTTTACGATAGTCGGCAATAAAAAATATCTTCCCTCTACCGCAAATCTCTGATTCACCACTCCTCCCATCTCCGCTTGAAACCCATTTATCCAACCCATGCCAAAATGTTCTTGCCCAATTAACACATGGGTACCTGGCTGTCCGATAGCCCCAGGAAGTGGATCGGAATCTGAAGCATTTGTCAAAAGAGGTGCGGGAATAGGATTTGTTTGAATCGACCAGAAAAGATATTTTCCATCCATCCAAAAAATGGAGGATCTGTTGGATTCTTCAGCAGATGCAAAGTGCGCGAGAAAAAGAATCAAGGTATAAAAGAGGCCTTTCAGATAATCAGCTGCTTTCCAAATCACATTGCAACAAATCTGAGAGCCCAACCTGGGCAAAGACTGTCTCAAATTACGACAGCAACGAGGATGCAGCCAAATCCGGTTGCGCTCTTTTTGAAGAACTCCTTTGTATTTTGGCCTTGAGTCAGACGAGCTGCCCATTCATCCTTCCTCTTGATATTTTCCTTTGATCTCCTCAATCACTAAGGGATCTGATAGCGTAGTAGTGTCTCCTACAACTCTTCCCTCAGCGATATCCCGAAGCAGCCGTCTCATGATTTTACCACTTCTAGTTTTAGGAAGATCGGCAATGAAGATAATTTTTTCCGGCCTTGCAATCGCACCAATTTTTTGCACCACGTGTTGTTTTAAATCGCCTTCTAAATCAGCATGGGAACGCGTTCTCTCTTTAAGAGTTACAAAAGCTACAATCACTTGTCCTTTTATGGAATGAGAAATAGCAATTACGGCAGATTCCGCTACACTTTGATGGTCGACAAGAGCGCTCTCAATCTCGGCTGTTCCTAAACGATGGCCGGAGACGTTAATCACATCGTCAACGCGTCCCATAAGCCAGAAATATCCATCGTCATCTTGTTTCGCTCCATCCCCGGTAAAATAGCAATAGCTTCCATTCCATTTCTTCCAATACGTTTCTTTATATCGAATAGGATCTTTATGGATTCCTCGCAACATCGAAGGCCATGGAGAAGTAATCAAGAGAGATCCTGAAGAGAGCGATTCGCTTTGATCATCCAGAATAGCGATATCAATTCCGGGTAAAGGCTTCGTAGCGCTTCCAGGTTTGAGAGGTGTCAGGCCCGGAATGGGCGCGATCATAATACTTCCCGTCTCTGTTTGCCACCAAGTGTCAACAATGGGGCATTTTTCCTGGCCAATATTTTTATAATACCACATCCATGCTTCAGGATTAATCGGTTCTCCCACCGACCCCAAAAGTCTCAATGAAGAGAGATCGCATCCCTTGGGCCATTCTTCTCCCCATTTCATGAACGTCCGGATAGCAGTAGGGGCTGTATAGAGAATCGTGACTCCATATTTTTCAATGAGTTTCCAAAACCGATTCCGTTCAGGGAAATCGGGAACGCCCTCATAAAGGAGTTGGGTCATTCCATTCGAAAGAGGGCCGTATACCACATAGCTGTGTCCAGTAATCCATCCAATATCTGCCGTACACCAGTAAATATCCGATGGTTTGCAGTCAAATACCCACTGAGTGGTCATCGTAACACCGACCATATAACCACCGGTCGTATGAACAATTCCTTTGGGTTTCCCTGTAGTCCCTGATGTATAAAGGATGAACAGCTCATCTTCCGCATCCATTGACTCAGGAGAACATCCAGAATCAGCCATTTCCATTAGTTGATCATACCAGCAATCTCTTTGAGCCTCCATGCGGACCGGGTGATTTGTATGTCTCAACACAACCACATTCCGGACACAAGAGATTCCTTCAAGAGCTAGATCGGCAGTCTCTTTTAGAGGAACAATTTTACCCTTTCGAAATCCTCCATCTGCTGTGATAAGGAGCTTCGCTTCAGAATCTAAAATTCTGTCTCTCAAGGATTCAGCAGAAAATCCGGCAAAGACTACTGTATGGACAGCGCCAATACGAGCGCAGCTGAGCATCGCGACGACCGCTTCCGGAACCATGGGTAAGTAGATTGCTACCTTGTCCCCTTTTTGAATCCCAAGATCCTTAAGAACGTTGCTGAACCTATTGACCTCTCTATAAAGTTCTTCATACGTAATCGCTCTTTCTTCGCCTTTTTCTCCTTCCCACAGAAGAGCGATTTTTTGACGAACCGGAGTTTGCATATGGCGATCCAGACAGTTATAACAAGCGTTTAACCTGCCTCCGATAAACCATTTTGCATAAGGGGGCTGCCATTCGAGAACTTGTTCCCAAGGCTGAAACCAATCAAGGCACATGGCTTGGTTCGCCCAAAAAACTTCTCGGTTTTGGTCAACTTCTTCAAACAGGACGGATGTACTAACATTGGCATTTTTCATAAAACTCTCCGAAGGAAAAAAGAAAGAAGATTCTTCTGTACAATCGATGCTAGCGTGTAAACAAGTCATTGCTAAAACAGAGAAAAACAATCTGATTGAATTCATATATTCGATCGTAGGCTCTCACCATCGATCTCTAAAAACTCATGCATAAGAAATTTAGTCAGCATCTCGAAACACCTGCTGATCGGGATACAGATTTTTTATAAAAAACTATAACAGCTAGCTCTTGGGTATGCAAGAAACCGACAATTCAGAACTTGCAAACAAGAATCGCGAGATACTTCATGGACAAACAACCTAGTTCACCTTGAGGAAGCATCCTGTAGGATGGAGATCCACCCCCCGGCCAGATCATCGAGGGAATTTCAGAGATCGCAACGAAGCGGCATGCTGCGTATCCGCAAGGAGCGATCTCAGAAACTGACCGATGAGATGGTTGGGGCGACTGGACGCATTCAGAACTTTTGACTTGGCTAAACTGTTGGAATCATGTCATTTTGACTTAAATATTACTGAGCAGACATATCATAGATTATACAGAAAATGAGCAAAGAGCTTAGAGACAGTCTCTGAATTAAATTTCAGTCGATTTTTAGGTTCTTTTGAGCCGATTTTCGATTCAAAAATTGGGGGCAATATACGAAAGTTGATATTGCCCCCCAATTTTTGAATCGAAAATTCGGCCAAAATAATCCAAAAACTCGACGAAACGTTAAATCAGAGATTGTCTCTTACAGAACCAACAACAGCATGGCTATCCGCTCTTCATCTTGAAGGATGTTATCTACCTTAAGCCTGCCAAGTGAAGTTTGAGTCCCCAACTCCATTCCAAGCGCGTCTTAAATCTTCTGATTGTTCATAATGAGTTTCTCTGAGTGTGTCGCTAAACTCTTGCAAAGCCTCACGCCCTGCTTGGCTATCCCCTCCGCTACTTTCTTTTGCTTCATCAAAGATCGCTTGTCCCATTGGTTTCCATTCCCGTATACGAGACTTCAAATTAGAAGGTGGATAGTCCTTTATAACCTCAAGATAATCTTTTGCTAATTTGGTCATAACATAGGGAGTAGAAGCCGGGGGATATGCTGAAGGCATCCTGAAAACTGAAATAGAAGTCGCAGCTGTAGCTCTCTTGGAAGCGTTTTGAATGGACGCTGCTCCGCTTGCTATCTGACAAACAGGTTTGTGTATTGACCAGTGTTCTCTTTGATGATCTTGGTTGCAATATAAAATCCCATGGCATCCCGCACACCGTTTTAATGGAGCCTCTTCTGTTTCTTGACGATAACAATATGCACATTCTCTCTTTTCTGAAATTGCTGCCATAATTCTCCCTCAGTTTTGAAAAGATTGTTTAAACTTGGGCAAAAAGTATGCTGGATTTCATGATTTCTATGAAGGATTTTTCTCGAACGATGCAGCGGTGTCTTGCTCAGTTTCGTTTGTCTGAGTGCGAACAATTTGCGTAATAAAAGTGCTTTTTAAGGCGTTTTTTTTGCATCAGATTTTTCAATGATTTTTTCTATAAGAATGAGAGCAGGCGTGACTCCAGGACTCCCGCGGGCTGGTCGCAGAAATCCTCACTTCGAGTCCTTACAAAGCTTCGCTTTTTTTCGCCTCCATAAATGATTTATGGGGGCGGCTGGACGCATTCAGAACTTTTGACTGGAAGAAACTCAATTTATTGCATGCAGGGAGGTTTGCGAAATATTATAAATCACGTTGATGAGTTGGGTAGAATTTGAAGAACTCCCTCCTGGAAGGAGGAAGATTCTTAAGCTCCGGTAATGGACGCCTAAATTCCTTGCCACAGATTGTCGAATAGCTCGCTTGACTTAAGGCTAAGGGCCGAGATAAGCCTAAGCTGCCCGTTCAATTCAGAACAAAGAACCGATTTTGATCATATTTTCCATTCACAAGATCCCGATCCCCGGTTGCCTTCAAATCATCTCCTGTATGAGGTTGATTATAGACGAATTTTGGCTGCAATTCGTTCCGCAATCGTCGCCAATTGATTGGGCGCGGAATTCTCTTTCCCTTTTGAGTAATTATCGCCATGGCCAAAAGATAATTCATCAGGCTGATCGTCGACGATATGGACACTCTCATGAATCAGCGTACCAACTAAGCTAGTCACTTCTCGGTCTAGTTTATAAGCGTTGAGGTAAATCACCGTTCCTGGACGAGTTGTCGCATACGCACGAGTAAAACAATTAAAAGGCTTCCAAGCTTGCACTGTTACATTGATTTGCCGGCTCAATTGATCTACGACCTCAGATCCACTCACCGGCTTATGGGTTGCTTTGTTTTCCGAAAAATCGAATGCTTGAATTTGTCTTACTTCTTCAAAGAACCCTTCTCCTCCTTCTAACAATCGATTGGCGATGTCGATGGCTTCTCCGAGATCTTCCGATGCAAAACTTGGTTTTTCGATACGCATAACATCCCCGTTATTTTGTCCGCGCGCGGCGGTAAAAATTTAAAAAAAGACTATGGGATTTAAGTTTTTTTAACAACAAAGGTTTCTGCAAGCGCTCATAAAGACAAGGTAAAGAGCAAGGCAATCGCCCCACAGTTTCTAGCTCTTTGCTAATTTCAGTGAAAAAACTGCAGACACAATGAAAGATTGAGCGAAGTCAACAACGCCAACAAACTTCACAGAATTTGAGCGTTGTTGCGCAATTTTGAAGCCCCCCGGAAAAAGGAAGATTCTTAAGCTCCGGTAATGGACGCCTAAGTTCCTTGCCACAGATTGTCAAATAGCTCGCTTGACTTAAGGATGAAGAGCCGAGATAAGCATAAGCTGCCCGTTCAACGAGCAACATAGTTGCTGCATGATTTAAATGACCTCCAAAAACAAAAAACCTCGCCGGATGGGGCGAGGTTTTTTGTTTTTTGTGCAACCTACATTTAAACACACGGAATACCGCGGTTTTTCAGAACATTTGTCAGAAATTGCTAGGAAAAATGGAGGATAAAATAGACAGTAAGTTCTTAGGCATAAAAATGGGGGCGATTGGACTCGAACCAACGAAGACCGAAGTCGGGGGATTTACAGTCCCCTGCAATTGCCGCTATGCGACACCCCCTCAAAATGGAGTTGCTGGCGAAAGGAATTGAACCCTCAACCATCCGATTACA
>DALYFE010000033.1:0-1782 GCA_031972195.1 Chlamydiales bacterium
GCCTGAATCCATTGATTTTATTATTTTAGCTACAGCGACTCCCGATTATCTCTCCATCAGCACCGCTTGCTTAATTCAAGATAAAATCGGAGCTAAAAATGCCTCCGCCATGGATATTCAGGCAGCCTGCTCCGGCTACCTATATGGACTTGCAACAGCAAAAGCCTTTATAGAGTCAGGGATTTATAAAAATATCCTCGTCATCGCCTCAGAAAAGCTATCTTCCATAGTCAATTATAAAGACCGGACCACCTGCATTCTTTTTGGCGATGGCGCTTCAGCTTGCGTGGTAAGCAATAGTCAGGCGAATGGATTTTTAATAAAAACCTTATGCTTAGGATCTGCGGGCGAACATGCTTCTCTCGGATTTGTGCCGGCGGGAGGCTGCAGACTCCCCGCTTCCCACGAAAGCATAGACCAGCAAAAACACTTTATCCATATGTCAGGCAGCGAAATATTCAAACACGCTGTTCGCAAAATGGAAGCGGCCTGTAAGCAATGTTTGGATTTAGCCCATCTCCAAGAACAAGATATCCATTGGCTGGTTCCTCACCAAGCCAATATGCGGATCATAGAATCTTTGGCCAAACGCTTCGAAATGCCTCTAGAACGGGTCTATACGACCATTCATAAATATGGAAACACCTCAGCGTCATCAATTGGGATTGCATTGGATGAGTTGCATAGGACCCACACACTTTCTCCCAGCCAAAACATCCTTCTCACAGCTTTTGGATTTGGATTGACTTGGGGGGCATGCCTTCTTACTTATGAGCAAGATAAATAGTCTAAGCATTGCATGAATTTGCAAGCATCGCATATGTTCTAAAATAATATTTATCAGGAAATGCAAATCATGAAAAAGTTGAGAGCTTGTGCGATAGGGTTTTTACTTTCATCGGCAGTGCCTTCATGCGCAGATCCATCGAATGCAGTGATTGCAACGATTGAGGTAGGAGAAAATCCGGCCGGAATAGCAGTGACTCCTAACAACCTCTTTGCCTATGTTGCAAACAATAACAATGCGTCCATCCCTAATGCAGACAGCGTCAGCGTATTGAACCTCACCTATAACACTCTTCAAGAAACTATCCATGACAGCAGCTTTAACGAGCCCTATACGGTAACCATTAATGCAGACGGAACAAAAGCTTACGTAACGAATAGCAACAGTACGACTGTAACTATGATCGATTTGGCCACGAATACAGTGATTGGCACAATCGACGGTTTTGACGGCCCTTCAGGCTTTGTGATTACTCCTGACGGAAAGTACGCTTACGTCAATAACTACGGAGGCCCCGGCGGAGTTGGGAGCGGCAATGGAACGACAGTCAACGTTGTCGATCTCAACACAAATGCTATTGTGGGGCCTGCACTTACAGTGGGACAGGCTCCTGCAGCCCTGGCAATCACACCGGATGGCGCCTATGTCTATGTGATCAATTATACGACCGGCAATTTAGGGGCGGGTACAATCAGCATCATAAGAACAAGCGACAATTCCGTGCAGCTCAATGCCATTACAGGCTTTTCCGGACCATTTGCCATTGCAATTACACCCAATGGCAAATATGCGTACGTAACCAATTTTGGAAGCAATAACTTTTCACCTGTGGGCACTACTGTCAGTGTAGTCAGTATCGGTAGCAATACCATTGTCGATACGATCATCCTTGGCATACAACCTTCCGGTCTTGCCATTACGCCCGATGGTTCCTCTGCTTATGTTTCTAACTATAGCACTGTTTATAATGGCGCCGGCTTTACTGATTTAACAGC
>DALYFE010000033.1:1792-2626 GCA_031972195.1 Chlamydiales bacterium
TGTGATCGATCTTCAAACCAATACGCGTAGCCCTTCTATCATAGGAAACGTTGGATTCTCTCCCGATGCGATCGCTATATCGCCCAATGGCCAGTTTGCTTATGCAACGAATTATTCTTCCAATACTGTAAGCGTCATACGGTTGCCATCGCCTCTCTACAATATTAATCGATTGACGCCGCATTATACTCTGCAACAGAACGAAACGGTAAGAAAATTGAACCAAGCAGGACTACCGTAAACAACTCCTGCCTAAAGGCAGAAGCTTTATTGTCCGCTAAAAGCGGCAACATACCGGCGGTTTACATCGCCAGTTGGTGTGTCGACAGACATACCAAGCCCCAGGATGTTCCGACTTGCATTTAAGTCGCTGTGCTGTAGGCTACCACAGGTTAAACAAGAAAATCGATGCTTGGACCGTTTGCCAAGAGAAAAGCAGCAAGAACAGGTTTGAGAGGTATATGCGGGACTCACGTACTGAACTTCTATCCCAAGACCTTGAGCTTTGTATTCTACAAACTGCCGGAGTTGATTAAACGACCAGCGATGCAAACGGGAGCGTAGTTTTTTCCCGGCTTTGATCCTTTCTCGAATGTTTTTCAGATCTTCCATTACGATCTTAGAACAACCGTTTTTGAGAGCTTCCGAGATAATCTGTTTGGAAATGCAGTGATTGACGTGCCTTACGTGACGTTTTTCTCTGCCGGAGATTTGCCTCAGTCTCTGTTTGGCAGACTGAGAACCATTGCTTTGAAGACGTCCACGCATTCCCAAAAATCGATCTCTTTCAGCTCGCAAGATTCCTCCCCCAAACAGTTTCCCTGTAGAGGTGGC
>DALYFE010000033.1:2636-12297 GCA_031972195.1 Chlamydiales bacterium
GCAAGCACATTTTCTCCCAGATCCACTCCTATCCCGCGGCCGGTATGAGCCTGCATCACATCGGGGAGATCTAAACATAAGTGAAAAAACCATCGATTCCCCTTGCGTACAAGTTCCGCTTCTTTGGGAGTTCCTATATCCAGAAACCCTTTGTGATAGGGACTAATTTCCAAAGGAATGCGAATTCTGCCGCGTAAAGTAAACAAGGAAAGAACTCCTTGTTTTAGAGAATAGGTTCTTTTGTCAAAGTGAACAGAACACCCGTGCTTGAACAGCACTTGTTTAGGACGGGTAAGAGCTTTCAGACAATGGGCCGTTTTCCCAATCACATTGCAACACATCTGGGAACCCAACTTAGGCAAAGACTGTCTCAAATTGCGATAGCAAAGATGGTGCAGCCGAACCCGGTTGCGCTCTTTTTCAAGGGCTGCAATAGAGGCCACTTGATTGCAACCTTCCGCGAACATTTCCTGCAATTCAGAAAGTGCTTCCCTTTGTAGAGGAGATACGTTAAGTTTGATTGCAATGGTTCTTTTCACGGAGAAAAGTGTATGTTGCAAATTTGTTTTAATTCAAGATTTAGGGAGCGGCAATTCCTCCCAGTCCTGAAGGACTGGGTTTCCTTGCCGTCAGCCAGATGAACAACTGGCAACGCTTTTTATCCCTGTTTTTATTTTTAGCAAGCACTGTCTTTAGCAGCGCACCTCAAAATAAAGAAATCCCCAAACCTAAAAAACCTCAAGGATGGTGCTTTGATATTGGAGGCAGCTACACCTGGATGACGCTCTCAACTCCCCCAACCTACTCAGGAAGTTCCGGCGGCGTTCTGGGCAAAGTTTCTTATCAAGTGCCGAATTGCTTCTTTGGCCAAGCGCGTTCTTTTTACAATATCGGACCATTGTCCAGCTCCATAAACAAAACAAGCTTTCAAGAATCCTATTCAGAATTTGTCGGGGGATATTGTGTGGCCGCTGTTAAGCATTGGACAATCACGCCTTATGTAGGTCTCGGATTTGATTTTCTCTTTGACGATCATACAAGCTACGACTCCATCTCTTCTATTGATCTAAAGTATACGATTTACTACGCCATTGCCGGTTTAAAAACTCATTATACCTGGAAAAATTGGATGTTGGGCTTAGAGCTAAGCTGCCTTCCTACATTCAATCAGTATCTTAGGGTTGAAAGTTTATCCGGAGCTGCCTGGGTGCTTAAAAACAGAACCGGTGTCGAGGCGCAACTTCCTGTCTCCTACAGATACGCAAAGAATTGCTGGCTAGAAATCGCCCCTTACTACAGATTTTTACCTGTAGGAGCCTCTGATGCCCTGGGTCTGCCAGACAGAGACCTCAATCAATGGGGAGCCTTCGCGACCTTTCGCTTTTTTCTCTAGTATATGTTGAACGGACAGCTCAGTATAATCCCTGTTCTTTAGGACAGGGATTGTGTCGAGCTGCCCGTTCAATTGATGAATCAATAATTAAAAGATTTTCCCGGCTTGGTCAAAAGAGATGGAGCTGATAGCCCGGAGCCTTTCTTCAGCTGGACAACATAAGGAAAAGGAGATGTTGAAATCCAGACGTTCCCACTATTATCGGTCCATCCGAACATACATAAATTTTGATAGACGGAGCAAGAAAGTCCATAATAGTAGAAGGAAGATGGAAGTCCTCCATCTTCGACAACTTTTACAGGATCCTCCCAAGTAGCTCCATTATCTCCAGTAAAGCGAGCCCATCCAGCAAAAACCGGATCAAACCAAGTTAAAACAAACCCCCCATCATTCCCGCTGATCGGATAGACAGCATTGGCGCAAGTAGCATTAACATTGTACGGGACCACCAAAACAGGAGCATTCCAATCAACTCCATTCGATGAGGACATTGTATAAATATTTCCGGCCAGATCGAGATAAGAGATCAAAAATCCGGCACTATTGGCGCAGCAAAAAGATGATCCATTTGCTGGAACAGCTCCACCTAATGAGAGAATAGAACTGGGCGCACTCCAATTCAGTCCTAGGTCTTGAGAGGTAGAGATGTAGAGCTCTCCATTGGAATTATCCATCCAAGTCATTAGGTAAAGCAAATTATTCCCACAAGCTGAAACTGAAGAAACCGACCCATTAAAACTCGAATCAAAAATTTGAATGGAAGAAGGAAGCCAGGAGGTTCCATTAGAGGAGATGTTGACATAGCCATTAGAGGAGCCATCTAAAAATGAAGCGAGGAACCCTTGAGGAGTTTTACTGATGAAAATAATAGACCCATAGTTTTGAATAGCAGGGTCAATGATGTTCAGCGGAGTTCCAGCATCTCCCCATCTGGCCACAGCCGTATCATAAAACAAAGTGTGAGGCCACCCATCTTCGTACCCAAACCATGGAATTAAAAATCCTTGGGAAGACGACGGAGCTGAGGCAATCCGATAAGATGCGTACTCTCCAACAAGATTTTGGCCAAGGCTCCAGGTCTTTCCTCGATCTAATGAAAAAGAAGCTACAGCTCCATTGTTATCATCAACCCAGGTCATCATGATCTTGCCGGAAAGATTGGTCGTTGCAATGGGCGTTGACTCATTACCGGAAGCAGTTCCTGCGGAAGATACTTCAACAGGAGCGGAAGGAGTTAAATTGAAACCAAAGCCGACAATGCCGGGCACTAAAAAAAGAGCAATTAACTTAAGCGCTGAAGACATGCGAGTTCTCCTAAAAATCCAAACGGAATCCGGCATTTAGCCCTTGCAAAATCAAATTGTCATCAGGAATCGATGTGCTGTGTTGATTCTGAGAAAACCATACTTGGGCCTCCCAGGCAAGGCTAATCTCTAATCGATAATGATCGGCAAATAAATAATTAAATAAAGTTCCAAGGCGCAGCTGCACTACCGGACTTAGAGTATTTGGATGATAGCGCTGGCTAGCAATGCGTACATTCGTATACGGGACCTGAACGTTCGTATCATAGGCGCTGGACTTTGCGTTAAACCGGCTCCAAAGGAGAGAAAAGGCAGAATCGCCAAAAAATCCCAAGTGAGAACAATATTGCCAGAGACTGTCCACTCCCAGTCTGGGGCCTATCCCCCAAAATGTTTGGTGAAAAAGAACACGGCTTAATCCCAACGATGTCGCACTATTGGTTGTAGAATTGACATGATATTGCGCTTGTAATTTTTGCGTTTGCCAAGATCCTTGAAGTCCAAAATGAGGACGGAGCATTGTATGGCACGGCAGAGGAATTGTTTTGCCCAATTCAAGATTTATATTCTGATACAGCAATCTCCAGGAAGCGCCTGCAGCGGAGATGAAACCGGTAGCTCCTGAGGAAGCAAAAGCAATTGTGGAGCCTAAAATACCGTTGTTTGGAACATAGGCGAATAGCGGAAGAATTCCCGCATTTAGATTGCCTGAAGAAACGGAGCTTTTCTGCGTTCCTTCGATGTACGTATAATCTGTATACAGTTCCCATGTTTCATACGCTAAATTTAAACCCGAAGCTATGCGAAAGCCCGATTTTGGATTGGATGAAGGCGCATAGACTTGACCCGTTCCGGTGATTTGTACAGGCGTGAGTCCCGTATTCGGATCAACAGTTCCGGGTACGGTAATTGCAGTTCCTGTAGATGCGTAATTATTCCCCTCTTGCTTTACAGACCAATACAGATACTCAGCGGAAAGAAACGGATGATTGTTACTTTTAGGCAAAAGATTGGGACATTGAGGAACAGAAGCCGGCGCCTCACCGGTAGATGCTTCGAGAAAGGAGGATAGGCAAAAAAAACCAATGGCTGCCAAAGTTTTGTAGGTCATAAGACACTCTCGTTATTTTTTAAAAAGACGCAAAATCGCAACTCTGTCAAATTTTATTTTTTTGCGCTACAAAAATTAGAAAGAGTGTCTTATCTTTTAAAAGCTATCTACTCTTTAAAATATGCGTCTGCCAGTCCCGGAGCAGAACCAAGCCACATCCCCTCTTTTCTAAAGAAAACAACATCTCCATGACGGAAAATGCGGCAATACCCCCGGCCAGCTTTTCCAGAATCGTACATGAAATTGGTGTTGCAGACGAGTCCAAAAGGATCGTTGGCACGATCAAACGGAACTCCGGAAGGAATTTCCAAAACCATCTGATGTCCTTTCATATAAACAAAATAATCAATCTCCGGATTGCTTTCAGCGATATCAAACGCCTCCTCAAGAGAGATGCTTCTTGCCACATGGACAACATTTGCATAATCGGACCCTTTGTATTGAGCAACGTCTTTCTGAACTCTGAAACCATCCCGTTCCTGGGCAAATAATGCACAGCATTGAATTACAGAACAAAACACCGAAAATAAAACAGATCTCATTTTTCACCCCTTTTATCCCTATTGGGAAAGGCAGAATAAAATGAAGCTCTCATTTTTTTCCATGAAAAGCTCTGAGAGGGTGCCCGATAACCTGGCAAGGAACTTGCCTCAGGTCCAAGATAGTAGACAAAAAAATACAAAACTATCATTAGAAAGATTAGAAGACAGCTTCTTAGAAAGGAATCGCTTATGAATAAGATTTTTTGTGTATTAGGCATTCTCGTTTTCTCTTCTTGCGGCAAGCAGACGCTTGCTGATAGAGACGACTACGATGACGATCGGCGGCGTGATTATCACGACGACCGGCGCTATGATCGCGATGATAGAGATCGCTATGATAGAGACCGCGATGACAGGGACCGTGATAGACCTTGGTGGTGGCCTTAGTAAAACGGTTGATTTATGCTCCGGGCAAAACCCCTGGAGCATATGCTGAGATTGAAAAATCAGTTTTTGAACGGGCAGTTCGGCTTAAGTTCCGGCTCTTTAGCCTCAAGTCAAGCGAGCTATCCGATACTTGCGGCAAAGAATTTTCCGCTCATTACCGGAGCGGGGAATCTCTCCTCTTTTAAGGGAGAGTTCTTCAATCAAGGGCGGCATTATCCCTATCTGCAAGACAGCAGGCTCATAAAACTTTAAACAGAACAACTTGTGGCTGATAAAAAACATCTTCCCCTTCTATCCGTCAAAGTATTTATCTCTCGGATCATTCGAAATTTTTTCATTGGGATTGTAGTGATTACTTTCTCTTTGGGACTAGGAATGTTCGGCTATGCGTACTTCGAACAAATGGATTGGGTGGATGCTTTTTTAAATGCTTCCATGATTTTGTCCGGCATGGGACCTGTTTCCATTCTTCAAACAGATGCAGGCAAGATATTTGCCGGTTTCTATGCTCTTTTCAGCGGCATTATTTTCCTGGTCATCATCGCAATTATCATCGCACCCATCGCGCATCGATTTCTTCATAGGTTTTTCGTTAAAATCGTCAACTAGCATTTGACAACTCCTCAGATGCCACCTACACTGCTTGCGTTAAAAGTAGCAACATGATGAGATATTTCCTCTTAATTGCCTTATTCTGTGTGTCTATGTCTTGTCAAAAAAAAATCCCTCTCCATACCTGTGAAGAACAAAATCTTCGAATCAGCCTCAAAAAAGAACCTATTTCTTTCGATCCGAGAAAAGGCAATGATATGGTTGCATCGCAGATGCAGTTCCTTCTCTTCGAGGGGCTCGTGCGATTGAACCCGGACATGAGCCTATCCCCGGCCCAAGCGGAATCTTATGAAATTTCTTCCGACGGAAAAACTTATACATTCCATTTGAGAGATGCATTCTGGTCCGATAAAACCAAAGTCACTGCATACGATTTTGAAAAAGCATGGAAAAAAATCCTCGATCCGCAATTCCCCTCTCTCGACGCTTATTTGCTCTACTCGATCCAAAATGCCAGACGCGCTAAAGCAGGAGAGGTTTCGCTCGATCAGGTTGGCATTCGATCCCTTGATGAAAAGACGCTGGTGGTAGAGCTGGAGTCGCCGATGTTCCATTTCTTACAAATCGTTGCCTCATCCGTTTTGCTGCCTGTGTCAGCCAAAATGGAAGAATCTAATCTCAATTGGGCATCTCAGAAAGAAACGATCGTCTCCAATGGTCCTTTCTGTTTAAAAGAGTGGCTTCCCCATCAAAAGCTCGTCTTTCAAAAAAACCCCAATTATCATGGGGCTAAGGAAGTAAAATTAGATCATATCCTGGTCGATATCATTGATCGGGAACTGCCGGTGCTCCATATGCACGCTAGCGGCCACTTTGATCTTGTCGGAACCCCGCTCTCGTTTTTCCCTTCAGTTCTCTTAGAGGACTTGGAAAGACAAAAATTACTCACTTTTTTTCCGGTTGCAGCTACTAAATTTCTAGCATTCAATACCTCAATCCCCCCCTTCAATAATGCGAATATTCGAAAGGCTTTTGCCTACGCAATCTCGCGAGAATCAATCGTACAACATGTAACCAGGCTCAAAGAAGAAAAAGCCCTCAATATCATCTCAAAGGTTCTCATTCCTGAGCCTAGGGCTTATTTCTCTGACGGGGATATAAAGATGGCCCGGAAATTTTTCCAAAAAGGATTGGAAGAACTATCTTTAAACACGATCGAGCCTCCTGTGTTCATGTTTGTCTCTTCAGAAATTAATAAAGCTCTGTCGCAGGCGCTGCAGCAAATGTGGTTCAATGCTCTTGGAGTCAAAGTGATCTTGGAACAGACAGAGTTCAAAGTGCTTCATGAGCGGGCCGAAAAAGGAAATTTTTCCATCGGCATATTTGCTTGGCTTGCCGACTATGGGGATCCGATGAATATCCTCGAACGGTTTGCCAACAAAGACAATCATCGCAACTACTCAAAATGGGAAAATGAAGGATACTGCGATCTATTGGAAGACGCGAGAAAAACGGCTTCCAGACCCGACTACCTGGCGAAAGTAAAAAAAGCAGAGCAACTTCTTATCGACCAAATGCCCTTTACCTGTTTATTCCACGAAAATTACACATTTTTAATCCATCCCTACATCAAAGGTTTTGAAATCTCCCCGCTAGGGCATATCTACTTTGAAAGAATTTCTATTGACGTGGCTGAACAACAGCGGTATGAATACTAGCTACACTGTTTAATAGTTTGGACAGTTTCTAGCAGCAGAAATTTGATGAATATCGATGGAACCGAAATTTTTGTAGAAAAAATTCCAGGCACTGGAAATTTAAACTTTGTTTTGATTCACAATGCCGGATCCGATCACAGATTTTTTACGCATCAAATTGAGATTTTAAAAAAGTTTGGCAACGTCGTTCAGCTCGATTTACCGGGCAGTGGCAAGAGCCATTCCGTATCCAGCTACAAGATGGGCGATTTGTCCTCTCTCATCATGAAAATCTGCGTGGAATTATCCCTAAAAAACATCTGTCTAATCGGACTCAATAACGGCGCCAATATCGCAATGGATGCAACCCTTCATCATGCATCGGCCATCAAAAGTCTGATCTTAATAGATCCGCCAATTTTCATGGATAAATCCTTCGTTCAGGAAATCAATTCCTATATTGAAAGCTTAGGAAAGGGACAATTCGACTCTCCATTTGTAACTCAGTTCGTGAATTCATTGTTTATCGATACGGAACCCGGGAACAAGAAAATTGCCGAAAGTGCATTCAATGGCGTTAACAAAAAATCTCTTCAGGAAATTTTTAAAGGCCTTATTGAATGGGACGCCACTTCAAAAGGAATTTTAAAAAAGATTTCTTGCCCAACTCTATGCATTTTGACAGATGAGCATCATTGCTCGTATGCAAAAATGCACTTGGAAGCGCCTCAATTTGAAATCGGGAAAGTAGTCGGATCAAAATGTTGGGCAACTCTCGAAGTGCCAGAACAGATCAATGCGATG
Organism: Chlamydiales bacterium; assembly: GCA_031972195.1. GTDB lineage: Bacteria > Chlamydiota > Chlamydiia > Chlamydiales > SM23-39 > DALYFE01. The sequence goes on from DALYFE010000033.1 coordinate 10,427, forward strand.
ATTGCCCGTTTTTTAAAAATTCGGATGACACATCTTTTGCATGCAGGTCTTGATTAATTACTTAGAGACATTCTCTGTCTCTTAGTATGTAAATTCCTGATTGTCAGCACGGCAATAACGTTTTTGTTTATCAAGAGCATCCAATTGGGCCATTTCTTCCTGCGTTAGAGAAAAATCAAACACCTCTAAATTCTCCTTAAGATGCTGACTCGAAGATGCTTTTGGGATCACCGGAATTTTCTTCTGGATGAACCAGCGTAAAATCACTTGAGCGCCTGATTTTCGGTACTTGGCTCCAATCAAATCAAATAAAGGTTCTTCTGCCAGCATTTTCCCTTTGCCAAATGGTCTGTATGCGATCAGCTTGATGTCATGAGTATGGCAGTAATCTAACAACTCCTTTTGGTTCAAATAAGGATGAAATTCCACTTGATTGGCAAAAGGTATGCAGTCCTGTTTACGAAGATCTTCCAAGTGATGCATGTTATAATTACTGACTCCGGCTTTACGAATTTTCCCCAAATCCACTAACCGTTCCATCGCCATAAAGATCTTATTTAAAGGGTACTCTCGATTTGGCGAATGGATTAAATAAAGGTCTAAAAAGTCGATGCCCAGTTCTCGAAGCGCCTGGTCGCAAGCTTTTTGCACCGAATGTTCAATATTGTCCGGATCGATTTGTTCCTCAATGGCAAGCTTAGATGTGATGTAGATCTTTGCTCTATCAAATCCGGCAATTGCTTTTTGAATGGCTCGATGGTTCTGATACAAATGCGCCGTATCGATATGTCTATATCCAAGCTCTAAGCCAAGTTGAACTGTTTTCGCGCATTCAGCTCCCCGCAACTCCCAAGTTCCCAACCCGATCTCTGGCAATTTCATTATTTTTTCCAATTTTTAAACCTGTGCTATACTATGTAAACTACTGGAAAAATTGGAAATTTGGCAAGGAAGCTCCTCAGGGAGTAGTTTTTTTGGACCGCTAAATGATCATAACAAGCATCTTCTTCATCTCTCTTTTGCTCGCTTTTTTTAGCATCATTATTTATTCCCTTATTTTAGGGATCTCTCCGATGCCAAGCAGCAGAAAAGCCAAACTCATGATGATTCAACTGCTTCCCAAAAATATGGAAGGCGGCATCATCTATGAACTCGGAAGCGGATGGGGAGGACTTGCTCTTCTTTTAGCGAAACACTATCCCCGCGCAAACGTCATCGCCTTTGAATTATCTCCTATTCCTTATCTTGTTTCACGCATTAGACAATTTCTATCGAAAAGAACGAACTTAACAATCGTGCGTGGCAATTTTTATGATCATAACCTTTCCAATGCAAAGGCAGTCATTTGTTATCTTTTTCCCGATGGAATGAAAAAACTGGCTCCCAAACTCAATAAGGAACTGCCTGAGAAATGCACAATCATCAGCAATACATTTGCATTGAGAGAATGGAACAATAGCTCGCTTTTTTTCTTGGATGACTGGGCAGCTACCCGAATTTACCAGTATTACCGATAAAAAAACGGAAAAGAGTATAGTCAGCTTTTTAGCATGGGAGGATTTATGGCAGCTTCAACGGAACACTTAAGTGAAAAGGAATTGTTGGCTCAACTTGAAGAAGCGAAAAAAATAGTCAAAATCGGAGCAGTCTATAGGCATTACCGCGATCCCAAAAGCCGCTACAGAGTAACCAATCTGGCAATCATCGAATCCACTGAAGAAGTCGGGATTCTTTATTCCAAGGAAACGGGTTCCGATACTTTAACGCCTATCACCTGGGTAAGACCTCTTAGTTCCTGGACTGAAGAAATAAGCGTTAACAATAGTATGGTTCCGCGATTTGAAGAACTCCTTTCTGAAGGAGATTCTCCG
>DALYFE010000033.1:12307-14399 GCA_031972195.1 Chlamydiales bacterium
CTCCGGTAACGGATGGCAAATTCTTTGCCACAGGTTATCAGATAGCTCGCTAAACCCTGTTCTAAAGAACAGGGTTCTAAGGCCTAAAAGACTGTTCGAGAAATCAGCGGAACATAGATGATTAATCAGACAGCAACTCAGCCGCCAAGTCTTTTGCTAACTTGCCATCCACTGCGCTATTGAGCTTCATGATTGTCTTCATGACAAGTCCCAGATCTTTTTTGGTCTTGGCCCCGGATTCCGCGATCGCCTGTGCAACAATTCCTTTCGTTTCTTCCAAAGAGGGTACTTTGGGTAAAAATTCCTGGATGATTAAAAGCTCCATTTTTAATGGATCGGCAATATCGGAACGGTTTGCCGCTTGGGCCTGCTCCAAAGCCTCTTGCAAACTGCCAAAGTACGTTTTGAAGAGTTTAATGACTTCCGGATCGGGCAAATTCGCACGAGCATCAACAGCCAATATTTTCGATTTGAGCATCCGCAATGTGGCGAGTCGAATTTGATCTCGACTTCTCATTGCCTCTTTGATCCCTTCATTGATTTTTTCAATAATTGCCATAAAATCTCTCTAATCTTTCAACCTTTACTGCTTGTAATTTAAAGCAGTTGTAAATTTTTCCCAAGAAAAATCCAAGATTTTGTACATAACCAAAACAACCTGACTGAGAGACAATCTCTGAAGGATCTCAAGTTCTTCTAGAAACCAATCCCCGTTGAAATTGCAATAGAAGGTCCAGGAAAAGATCCTCTTTGCTCAACCGATAAGATCGGCTGGCTAATCGTTAGTTCTGAAAACCCAAGAAAGGAGGTCTTGCGAAGAAATTCATAGCCTAAAGTGAAATTAGGAATAATTCCAATAAAATCATTCCCACGCGCACTGACCCTTCCCCATGCCAGCCCTCCTCCTATATACGCACTTTTCATTCCATTTGGATGTAAATAGTGAATGTAAGACACTTTTGGCGCTGTCAAAAAAAATCGATCTTCTCTTTTCCTTATAAAGCCGACGATATTGATTGAAATATCAATAGCTCCATCCCATGCCGATCGGCGATATCCAATTCCTAAGCCGGGATACAAGGGAACAGTGTGGACTAAATCGTTTTCACCAACAGCAAACTGCACATAGACGAATCCTCGTCTTGCAATCACCTCATCGCAAAATGACAGATTTTGAGATGGTTTTGACACAGGAACTGCATCTGTCGATTCATCGGCAAAACCAAACAATGCAGCGGTTGTAAAAATAGTAAAAAGAGTGTTTCTCATATCTCTACCCTTTGTAGATTGTCTCTCAACAAAAAAACAACTTTTTTAAGCCGCTTTTCCTAGAAGCCAATCCCCGTTGAAATTTCAACGCAAGGTCCCGGAAAAGATCCTTCTTGGAAAACGGGTAATGCCGGCTGGCTGATCGTGAGTTCTGAAAAACCCAGAAAGGAGGTCTTGCGAACAAATTCATAACCTGCAGTAACGCTGGGAATGATTCCAATGAAATCGCTATGAGGCGAAGCCACTCCTCCCCATGCCAGTCCTCCGCCTACATATGCACTTTGCGTTGCATTCGGATCAAAATAGCGCATATAAGCCACTTTGGGCGCTGTCCAAACAAATCGATCTCTTCTCCGTTCTGCATGGCCAATACCGCTGATTGAAATGTCAGCCGCTCCATCTCCCGCTAACCGACGATACCCGATTCCTAAGCCGGGGTATACAGGGCTGGTATGAAGTAAATCATTTTCGGCCGCTGCAAACCGGACATACATAAACCCTTCTCGATCAATAGACTCATTGGAAAAAGATGAATTAAGGAACGATCGTCGCGCCGGCGCTGTCTTCAATAGATCGGTAGGTTCGTCTGCAAATCCAAATAGTGTAGTTGCTGTAAGAATAGCAAAAAGAGTTTTTTTCATATTTTCCTCCAAACAAAAACTAGCATTATCAAATAAACAAAACGATGAAGTCAAGATTTAAAAAACAAAATTATTTTGTTGAAGTAGCCGATAGTCGAAAGATGAAATTTGGTCTGCTCGGAGATAAAAAATTCAATCACGAAAAAGTCGAATTGAATTTTTGTGTCTATGATTCAAATATT
>DALYFE010000033.1:14409-14928 GCA_031972195.1 Chlamydiales bacterium
AAATTGTACTGGATTTTCATGATTTCTATGAAGACTTTTCCTCCAACGATGGAGTGGTGTCTTGCGCAGTTTCGTTTGTCTGAGCGCGTAAAATTTGGTAATGAAAGTGCCTTTTGAGGCGTTTTTTTGATCAGATTTTTGAACGGGCAGCTCGGCGCAATCCCTGTTCTTTAGGGCACGGCCAAGCGAGCTATCTAGTCGTCCCTGAAGAATAGACCTTCAAGAGCCGCCGATTAGACGGCTTGTTCTAACAGCCCTATTTTCTCCGATTCAGATACATACACACCTCCGATCCACCCCAAAATTTTGACGCAAAACAACCTCAGTTTCCTGAGGATGGTTCGGAAGTTGTGAGCAACCGCTACAAGAGTGGCATGAATTTGATCGCCGATAACCCCTTTGAGGTAGCATCGACCGAGTTTTCCGTCCTGCTTCATGTGGCCGATCCATGGCTCGATTGCCTGTCGCCTACGCAGAGCTCGTTTGAGGTGTTTTGACAACCCTTTTTGCTCACTGAGG
>DALYFE010000034.1:0-14785 GCA_031972195.1 Chlamydiales bacterium
AGGGCTGCGCGCTTATCGTGCGATTTTTTCCCTTTAGCCACCGCAATGGTTGCTTTTACAAATCCTTTTTTGTTCAAAAAAAGCGATAAGGGGATCAGAGTCAGTCCTTTCTCAGCGACTTGCTTGCGCAGCTTTTCGATTTCTCCTTTATGCATGAGGAGTTTGCGAGGACGCCTCTCCTCATGGTTGTGGATATTGCCAAACGAATAGGGAGCGATGCTGGCATTTACGAGCCAGGGAGCATCTCCTTTAATATCGACATAGGCATCTTGGAGAGAGCCTCCATGATTGCGAAGAGATTTGATCTCAGTGCCAAGAAGCATGATTCCTGCTTCATAAGTATCTAAGATTTCATAGTCGTGGCGCGCTCGGCGGTTTGAGACAAGTTCCGGATTAGGTGCTTTATTCATGACTTTTTTTGCTCTGTGAAACCGAAAAGAAAAAGAGAGGACAACAGGCTCCAAAACAGGAGGTCGAAGTGGGGAATGGTAAACTGTGTTGCGGTAACAGCGAGTTTAATTCCAACCAAACCAATCATTGCATAGGCTGAGTGCTCCAAACGGGGAAAACGCTTCATTAGCCTGCTGAAAAAGTAGGCTGTATAACGGATCCCGAAAACGCCAAGCATCCCTCCCAGGTAGACGATCCAAAGTTTTGGATGGAACAAAGCATTTGCAGGGCTTGTGCCAATAAAGGCTACCCCGGAAACGATGGAATCGATCGCAAACGCCAAATCAAAGAGTTCGATCATTAAAACAGTCTTCCAAAACACAGGGATTGGTTTTGGCATCAATGTTTCCTGTTTTCGTTTTTTAACGAAATGGCGGAGGCATAGGTAAATGAGATAGATGGCCCCTAAAAACTGAATCCAGAAAAATTTCAGTAAAAAAGCAATGCTTAAGATTCCGAGCGCCCGAAATACAAAAGCTGAGAAGAAACCGATATAGAGGGCTTTTTTTCTAAGCGGCTCGGGAAGGGCGCTGCTGACAACGGCTAGAACAACTGCGTTATCTGCAGAAAGAAGAAGTTCCAGGAACGCAAGGACCACGACTTTGGGAATGTCGGAAACTGCAAATGTTTGTCCGAACATAGCTTGTCCTAATCTTCAAAACAAAAACGGCCGAAAGGAGTTACGCGAAAACAATTCTTTCCTTCGCTCACGCCGATGGCAACCATTCCTGTTTCAAAAAGCCATTCAAAGATAACGGCCTGAATCAATTTTTGTTCGTCCTCGGAGTATACGGGCAAAACGTACTTATAGTGTTTTCCAATCCGTTTTAGGGAAATGACCGATGTTTCGCTCAAAGCGATGAGAACCCCTTTTAAAAATTCATCGAATCGAACCCATTTCTTATGGAGCACTCGCCGGATGGACTTTTCCGCTTCGCGAATATTTCTCTCTGTTGCAACCTCGGCAGGAAGAGACATGGTGAGGATCTCATTTGCTGCGTGCCGATAAAGATAAAGGGCCCTGTCTTCCAAGGACTTGCTTAGCCAATCTTGCGCATGATCGCTTGGATAAACCATCCCGTCTTTCGAGCTGGCTAATTTGATTAGCAGCAGCTTTTGCAAGGCTCGGGAACGGATTGCCTCCTCTGTATTAGGATTGGCTGGCTTCGATCCATTGAGCGGAAGGGGAGTTTTACAAAGATGGGTAAGGATTTCACTCATTGTTTGGATAAAGAAAAAATCAGAGTCTCCAATTTGGCGGACTGCTTTTTCTTCCAGAATAGGAGCTTCCGTTTCGTTTAAAAATCTCAAGTACTGGTGCCACTCGTAAAAGGGAGTGATGACCTCCAGCCAATGGTCTTCCTCTTTTCTATAGGAAAGATAGCCGATAAAATGAAACTCGAGGAGCAATAAAATTTCCTCGAAGCCTGGCCTAGTCAAATTGTATTTTGCTATGACATCGCTGGAGTAGAGCGTCAAGTCGGGAGCGGAAAACAGATCTGTCATAATGCTGTTGACGACAGGGTCGGCAAAATGTAGGTCCTGCAGGTATCTTTGGAAGATCTGAGGGGTTAAAAAGTATTTTTCTACAATAGACTCGAAAATGTTGTTCGATGTCCTTGGAATAGAAAACCAAGTAGGAAGAAGGTGGATCGGGACTTTTCGCAAGATACCCTGTAAAAATTCCATATCCGGTTTAAAATCAGGGCTGAACCGGGTGATTTGAAACTCGAAGTATTTGCGCATCTCTTTATCAATCAAAATCGTATCCTCTTCGATAGAGAGAAGGCCGATTTTTGAGAGTTTTTTCAGAATTGGCAGCAAAACTTCCTCTTTGCATCCCATATTGCGCACGAGTTTTTTCAATGAAATTTTCAGGGGGCTAAAGAGGATCTCTTCGAATACTTCGAGATCGAAAGGAGAAGAATCGGCAAGAATCATTCGATTTTCGATGTCTTGCCGGCAGTTGTAATCAGCAAGGTTGACCTTGTTCTTGCGAACTGGAGTGATTTCAAGCATAAAATAGATTCCGTGAACGGTCTGACTATAGACCATTCGAGGGATTGGAAGCAAGCCGCTTGCGCAGCGCGCTGAAATAATTGGCCCGTTTTTTCATTTCCCTTTCAAAACCACGCTCAACAGGGTGGTAAAAGGACTTAGGAGCCATGGTTTCGGGAAAATAATTTTGCCCGGAACAGCCCTCGGGGGTGTCCGGATCGTAGATATAACCTGTCCCATATCCCATTTCTTTCATGAGCGAGGTGGGCGCGTTGAGGATATGTTTTGGAGGATTGAGATGTCCTGTTTCCGAAGCCGTTTTTCTCGCGTCCCCATATGCGGTATAGACGGCATTGCTTTTGGGGGACAAAGCTAGGTACAAGATGAGTTGCGCAAGCGCCAACTCTCCTTCGGGAGATCCAAGTCTTCGGTAGGCGTCGTCTGCGTTGAGAGCAAGTCCTAAGGCTTGAGGGTCCGCAAGACCAATATCTTCGGAGGCCACCCGGATCATCCGTCTGCTGATGAAGAGAGGGTCTTCCCCTCCTTCAAGGATGCGCGCAAACCAATAGAGCGCGGCATCGGGATCGGAACCCCTGATTGCTTTATGCAGAGCCGAAATGAGGTTGTAGTGTCCCTCTCCGTCCTTATCATATAAAGGGGTTTTTTTTTGGATAAGATGGGCGACCCTGGAAGGATCGGCTAAATCTTCTAAAGAGGCGTGTTCCAGGTTTTCTAAAAGATTCAACAGATGTCTTCCGTCTCCCTGGGATTGGGAAATCAAATACTTTTTTATCGGCTCGGTCAAGAAAGTTTTGCCGGAATATGTTTCGTAGCGGGCGATGATCTGGTTCAGGGAGTTTTGATCGAGTGCTTTTAAACTCAACACTCTGAGGCGGGATAATAGAGCGGCGTTCAGAGCGAATGAAGGGTTTTCTGTCGTAGCCCCAACAAGAATTATGCTTCCATCTTCCAGAAATGGGAGCAAGATGTCTTGTTGCGCTCTATTGAATCGATGGAGTTCGTCGATAAACAAGATCGTTTGCTTTGAAAACAGCGGTGTTTCAAGCCCCTCTTTGAGCATTTTTTTTAGTTCCGCGCCGCTATTGAATACAGCGCTGAGAGATTGAAAGGGGAGGGCAAATGCCGAGGCATACAGGCGCGCAATCGTTGTTTTTCCGCAGCCGGGAGGTCCAAACAGCAGAAGAGAGAGAGGACGTTTTTCAGAAACAATCCGCGTAATGTATCCATTCGGGCCTACGAGATGTTCTTGTCCCGTGACATTTGAAAGCGATGTCGGGCGAAGGCGTTCGCTGAGAGGAATTGTTCGAATCATATGCAAATCATAAAAAATAATCGGCAAAAATGCAGCAACAAATGATGCCAATCTGATTTTTTTATTTTTCTTTCATCTCTTTGTAAATCAATATTTTAAAAAATATTGATTTTTGTATCGTTATGATTGTTAGTTTGTTGCGTTTTTTGCATGAAAAATTTAATTTTTTATGCATTTTTTATTTTTTTTTAGAAAATTTTTTTTTGTAAAAAATTGCCTTCAGACATATTTCTGAGCGTGATTTTAAAGTTATCATCTTGTTATGTAATATAACAAAATTGTTGTGATATGTTTGTAATTATTTACTAAAACATGTATACTTAAATTTGTAAGGCAAATAAGGAGAGCGGGATCGCCCGCCTAAGTAAGAAGCTTCAAGTGAAGTATTCTTGCTGAATTGAAACTCCGGTTTTCTTACTATAAGGAGGAAAAACAAATGGTTAAACGTAGAAAAAAAGCGGTCCGAAAAACAAAGGCCCGTAAAGCAAAAGGTCGCAAGACTGTACGAAGAGCTAAGAGCCGAAAGACTCACAGAAAAGCTAAAAAAACGACCCATAAAAAAAGAAAGAAAGCACACCGTCGACGTAAATCGACAGCTGCGTCTTCTATTATGGCTGTTGAGCAATAGTTCTGTCGGTTTGTTGTCCGTGTTTGATCGAGCAAGGCCTCAAGGCCTGCTCGATTTTTTTTTCCCTAAAATACTTAAAAGTAAATACAAAAGCACTCCTGCGCTGATAACAGCCAGAACTGCGGGAAGTTCTTTCCCTGTCTTGATATACCGATAAGAGAACACTCCGGTTAAGAGCGTTGAGAATCCGATGGCCATGGATAGGCCGGAGGTCTGTCTGAAACGCATGATCTGCGCGCTGAGCATTAAAAGGATTCCGAATCCCACACCGCACCATAGAGATGCCTTGCTTCCGGCTTCTTTGTATCCGATGTACCCAAGGCCTAAGATCACGAAACCGTATAGAAAAACGGCCAAAACTCTTATTTTTTCTTTCACGATGAACCCTCTAATAATGGGAGATATTATTTTAATCAGAGTTTTTTTTGAAGTGTGTACACAAATCTGATCCTTTCTTTATCATCGCATGCGATGAATACCAGAGTAGCATCTTTAGATGAAATCCCGCTGGCGGCCGCCTTGTTAAGACAGGGGCTGCCAATTGTTTTCCCAACAGAAACAGTTTATGGGCTCGGAGCCCCCGTTTTTTTATCGGATGCAGTATCAAAAATTTTTTCTATTAAGGGGCGTCCATCGGACAATCCCTTGATTGCGCATGTCCATTCTATTGAAACCGTTGTAAATATCGCAGAGGAATTGCCCCGGTCCTTTTTTTTACTCGCAGAACGATTTTGGCCGGGACCGCTTGCAATGATTTTGAAGAAGAAAGAGGCCGTTCCCTCTATTGTTTCCGCAGGCCATCCAACGATTGCCATTCGAATGCCTGATCATAAAGGGGCGCTGGAGCTCATTGAACTGGTAGGTCAGCCGCTGGCGGCTCCATCTGCAAATCTCTCAGGGCGGCCAAGCCCCACTTGCGCAATGGATGCATGGGAGGATCTGTCCGGAAAGGTTCCTCTGATTCTCGATGGGGGGCCTTGCCGGATTGGGATTGAATCGACTGTTGTAAGCCTTGTGTCCGATGAACCTGTTTTGCTGAGACCGGGTCAGGTGGCTCAATGGGAGATTGAAGAGGTATTACAACAACGAGTCGTTCTTCCTCAAGCGGGCGGTCCGATTTTGTCTCCGGGGATGAAATATCGGCACTATGCCCCAAAAGCGAAGATCCGGTTAGTCTACGAGCGCAATGAAATCAAAGCGCCCTTTGTTCTATCCAGAAATCCGATACCGGGAGAGCGTCTTCTTTCTTCGCAAACCCTGTATGCTGCATTTAGAGAAGCGGATCGGTTGGGAGTTTGCAGCATCGACATCTATTGCGATCCATCTATTCAAACCGATTCCGGCTTGTTTAATAGGCTTGCCCGTGCCGCCTACTCTTACCACTGAAAATTGACGTCAGCCAAATACAACTGTTTTAAATCAGCAGGCTCGACTCCATTGACTTTAAGGGAAGTAAATGGATGAGGTTGCGTGATTTTCCAAGAAAATTTCGCAGGCTCGCAGACCTGATTTTGAATGGTGTAGTTTCCGGATTCTCCTTTGGCGATTGAATAGGTGGTTGCGATCCGGTAGCTTCCGATTACAGGTCCGGGTATACCCATGGGGTTTTGCTGGATGTCTGCAGTGAATATGTGTTTGATTTGAACATCTCCATTGCCAAAATCGTGAATTTCAGTAAGAACTTGTTCAGAATCAAATTTTTGCGATAAATAATTATTCCCTAAAAATGGTTTTGAGAGCTCTTCTATTTTCCATTGCAATCCTCCGGCATTGTTTCCGGTGACCTTGTGTACTGCATCGTCATGGATTGCAGCTTGGACTGCGCGACTGTGAGATTCGATGTTGTTTCCGGAGAGTTCAGAAAGAGCCTCTTGTAAAGAAGGCATTGAATTGGAAATATAACGCACTTCAGGAGTCTTATCTTCTTTGTGCTTAAATAATACGTAATTCCTGTTTGAAAATAAATGGCTTCCCAATTTTTTCACACATTCCAAGACAGTAAATTTTCCGAGTTCATCATATAGTCCATTGCCTTTAGATCGCTCATTTAATGAAGAGAGAATTTCCGGGTGCAGTTGTTCTGTAAAAAATCCCTCTTCTCGATGAATAGAATTTTCAATTGCAAATAAGATCATGGAAGAAGCGTCGCAGGCTTCGAAGAGGTCTTGGATTCTATGGGGAAGGGTCTCTCTTTGATGGCGATGGTTGCAATACAACTGCGCCAGGGATAAGAGAAATTCTTTGTCTTGTTGTGAAAGTTTCGAAATCTTTCCATTCACACCTTCTCGAATGATTTGGCAAAGGCGGGAAATTTCACTCTTCGGAAGCGATTGAATGAGAAAGAATAGCTCTTCTTTTTGGCTATGCTTTTTTTCGCTTTGTTTAATAGATTTCCAGCTCTTACAATTGGCCGTATAGAGAGAACTGTCCAAATCTTGCAGAGCGGTTAATTCGGTTGTTTTCAATAATGGAAATCGAATCTTTTGTTCCTCTATACTCCTTTGGGATATGACTGATTGCTTGATCTCTGGCAGCAATTTGATTTTTTCTTTTGCAGACACTTGCTCGATTGTTTTTTTTACTTTACCCATTCTAACGGAGCGGTCCCATCCAAGAAAGTCCCAGCCGGCGGTTTTGTTGTATACGCTTTTCCAGTGAAGAGCATTAAATACCTCTTGAATCCGGTCGGTTTTAACGCTTTTTTTATCGAAATTCCAGTTTTCCGGATGACTTGTGATTGATTCTTCAACTATTTTCTTTAACCTTGACCCTTGAAACAACCCGAATAACATATAATCACCATTTATTAATAATTAATCACCAACATGTTTGGTTGATTATATATAAATCGGGATTAATTTGGAATTAAAATGACATTTTTAACTGGACTTAATATTTTATGTGTTGTGTACATAAACAACAAAATTGGGTATACATTTAGAAGACTGGTAACGGATTTTCGGTTCTTTTGAACCGAAAAATCGACGACACGAAAATCCGTTAAAGTCTCTGAGGATCATGGGAACTAAAAAAAGAGATGATGATTTTGTTGTAGACCCATCAGAGATCATTGTTGATCGAATGGGGACGGTGAAAGAGGATACGGTTCACGCAAATCCGTGGATTCGGTTTCTTGCGCGTTTTTTCGATTATTCCTTATTTTTTATTCTGCTTTGGACGGGAAGGTGGTTGCTCAATGGAACTTTTTCATTAAAACTATATCAATCGATGGTGCCTATTGAGTTTTTCGCCTGGATTCCAATCGAAGCCCTTTTGCTTTGCACTTGGGGCATGACTCCGGGGAAATACTTTTTGAAGGTGCAGCTTCGACAAGGGAGACGAGTGAAGCTGGATTTTGTTACGGCCCTCAGGAGAAGTGTGAATGTTTGGTTCCGCGGACTTGGGATGATGATCCCTGTGGTTAATTGTATTTGTCTCGTTTTTGCATACTATCGGTTGAAAACATTGCAGCTTGCAAGTTGGGACCGAGATGAACATATTCAAGTCTCTCACCGGCCGGTCGAAAAGTGGCGCATTGTGTTTGCTGCTTTTCTGATCGCAGCGGCCATGCTTTTCCATACAATTTCTAAATTCATTGCTTAGAGACTGTCTGCGAATTTTCTTTCTATCGATTTTTCGGTTCTTTTGAACCGATTTTCGAACAAAATAATCCAAAAACTCGACGAAACGAAAATTCGCAGACAGTCTCTTAATCATCTTTCAAAAAATAAGTAGATGCTCTATGCTTTGGAAATGATGCAAAAGAAAAATGCTCTTTTTTTAGCTATTGCTATAGTGATAGGTTTGATCATTTGGGTGATTCCCGAGCCGCAAGGCATCCAGCCTCAAGCGTGGAAGCTGTTTGCCATCTTCACCGCTACAATTATTGGCATAATTCTCAAACCTTTTCCTATGGGAGTGGTCGCTGTTTTTGGTTTGACCGCCTCGGTTTTAACAAAAACACTTTCTTTCGAAGAGGCCTTTAGCGGCTTTAGCAATGAGATCGTCTGGTTGGTTGTCTTTGCATTTTTTATTGCTCGAGGGTTTATTGCGTCCGGATTGGGCAACCGAATTGCCTATTGTATCATGAGCTTGATTGGAAAAAATAGCCTGGGGCTCGGTTACGGACTTGTTGCGACCGATTTGATTATAGCGCCAATGATCCCAAGCCTTACTGCCAGAGGGGGAGGGGTCATTTACCCTTTGCTGAAAGCTTTGTCGGAAGTTTTTACCGGAAGTTCCCATGATCCCAAGATGGGTGCATTCCTCACTATTTCTGCGTTTCAAGGGACTGCGATCACGAGCGCCATGTTTTTGACTGCAATGGCAGGAAACCCGCTCATTGCAGAATTCGCCAGAACGCAAGGGATCCATGTGACATGGCTGAGTTGGGCGATTGCGGCAAGCGTCCCCGGAATCATTAGTTTGATTGTGGTCCCTTATGTAATTTATCGTTTGATTTCACCAACAATTAAGAAGACCCCTCATGCTAAAGAGTTAGCTCAGGATAAGCTGCGCCGCATGGGGAAAATGAAAAGCCAGGAGTGGATCATGCTGGCGACATTTGTTTTTCTCATTGTTTTATGGGCTTTAGGGAGCTTTTGGGGGATTAAGGCAACTGTTGCTGCAATCATGGGAGTTTCGATTCTTTTGTTGACCGGCGTTATCCGCTGGAAGGATATTTTGGAAGAGCATAGCGCTTGGGATACATTCATTTGGTTTTCTACTCTGATCACTCTTCCCGGGTTTTTAAATAAGTATGGTTTCGGATCGTGGTTTAGTAATTGGGTGGTCTTTCATATCTCCGGATTCGAATGGGTAGCCGGTTTTTTAATCATCGCGTTGATTTATTTTTATTCTCACTACTTTTTCGCAAGCAATCTCGCGCACATCACTGTTATGTATGTTCCGTTTCTGATTATTTCGATCTCTCTTGGGACTCCTGCGCACCTTGCAGCACTGGTTCTTGGGTTTTTCAGCAGTCTTTTTGGAGGCCTTACTCACTATGGATCAGGTCCTGCTCCCATTCTTTTTGGAACGGGTTATGCAACGATCGGCGAATGGTGGAAAATGGGGGCGGTCGCCGGCTTTCTGAACATTGTGATCTGGATGGGCGTCGGCGGAATTTGGTGGAAGTTCCTGGGCCTTTGGTAGGCATCCTCAATTTCTCTCGTTCAAATGTTTTCTTACAAAAAATTATCTCTCGTTCTATGATGCGAAAAACAATCATGGAGCAAGGATAAGACTATGGCAGCAAAAAATGTCGCACAAAAATTGATCGCAAGCCACTTATTAAGCGGTTCAATGACCCCCGGAGAGGAAATTGGGCTGAAAGTGGATCAAACGCTGACTCAAGATGCGACAGGGACAATGGTCATGCTGGAACTTGATGCCATGGGGATTCATCGAGTGAAAACTGAGATTTCAGCTCAATACGTCGATCACAATCTTGTTCAAAATGATTTCAAAAATGCAGATGATCATCTCTTTCTGCAAACCTCTGCAGCAAAGTATGGGATTTGGTTCAGCCCTGCGGGAAATGGGGTGAGCCATCCGGTCCATATGGAGCGATTTGGAAAACCCGGAAAATTACTCTTGGGTTCCGATAGCCATACCTGCGCTGCCGGATCCATGGGCATGTTGGCAATCGGTTCCGGAGGGCTGGAAGTGGCCCTTGCAGCAGTAGGGCAGCCTTTTTATGTAAAAATGCCTAAAATTCTTGGTGTGAAACTCACCGGCAAATTACCCAAATGGGTGAGCGCCAAAGATGTGATCCTCGAAATGCTTCGGCGTCATAATGTCGATGGGGGCGTAGGAAAGATCATTGAATACTATGGGCCGGGGTTGCAGCATTTGACCGCCATGGACCGGCATGTCATTGCAAACATGGGCGCCGAACTTGGGGCTACGACATCTGTCTTCCCATCGGATCGTCAAACGCGCGCATTTTTAAAACAACAGCGGAGAGAAAAAGACTGGTTGGAAATCACCGCAGATCCAAAGGCGGATTATGATCTTCATGATGCAATTGATTTGTCCAAGCTAGAACCTCTGATCGCTTGCCCAAGCAGTCCGGGAAATGTTGTGCCCGTTCGAGAAGTAGCAGGAAGAGAAGTCTTTCAGGTGATGATAGGGTCTTCTGCAAATCCGGGAATGAGGGACTTTGCCGTTCCCGCTTTGGTGCTGAAAAAACAAAAAATCCATCAAAGAGTCTCTTTGGATATCAATCCTTCCTCTCGGCAGATTCTCGAAAACATCACAAAAATGGGATATTTGATTCACTTGGTGCAGGCGGGGGCCAGAATCCACCAGGCCGGATGCAATGGTTGCATCGGGATGGGACAGGCTCCGGCAACGGATAAGATTTCTCTGAGAACCGTTCCAAGGAATTTCCCGGGTAGGTCAGGGACAAAAGAAGATAAAGTCTATCTTTGCAGTCCGGAAACGGCCGTGGCGTCTGCAATTTATGGAGTGATTACCGACCCAAGAGATCTTGAGAAAAAGATGAAGATTCCTTATCCGAAATACAAGGAGCCTTCGAATATTCTCATTAACAAAGAGATGGTTTATCCGCCCCCTAAGGACGGGTCGTCCATTCAGGTCATTCGAGGGCCCAATATTCAGCCTCTGCCGAAATTTGACGCTCTTGCAGATCGATTACAGGGACCGGTTTTGCTGAAATTGGAAAACAATATTTCAACGGATGAAATTTCTCCGGCCGGCTCAAAGGTTCTCCCGTTCCGAAGCAATATTCCGGAGATTAGCAAGTTTACATTTTCTCAAGTCGATGAGTCGTTTTATAAACGGGCGATGCATTGCCAGAAAACGGGTTCCTTTATTGTGGCAGGGGCCAATTATGGACAAGGGTCGAGCCGAGAACATGCGGCGCTAGCGCCCAGCTTTTTAGGGATCAGAGCTGTGCTGGCTAAAAGTTATGCGCGGATCCACAGAAGCAATTTGATCAATTTCGGGATTTTGCCTTTGACGTTCTCTGATGAAAAAGATTGGAAAGGGATTGATAGGGATGATGTTCTCGTGATTAAAGAAATTCATAATACCCTAAAAAAGGGATCCGATTTTACCGTTTTTAACCAAACAAAGAATAAAGAAATTCTTATGAAATGCCCGCTCACTCAGCATGAACGGGATGTGATTCTTGAGGGGGGATTGATCAACTATATGGTTCGCCATGGAGATCTAACGGAATCCAAAAAATCAAAAATTGGCTCAAAAAAACCTACAAAACGGTAACAGTCTATTACGCCGTTCGTGATTTTCTGATTGCGGACGGCATCTATTTTTTATAAATAAATATTTTACTCATAAATCGTCTCTGTAATTTTTACATGTTTAGTTAAATTCGACATTGTATTATAATATATTGAATAAAACGGGGTTTTTGTGAGTTCTGTTAGTTTTGGAAGTATTATTTCTCGATGTACAGATGACATCACTAAAATCGAAAAGGCTGTTGCAGTCTATGAATCGGGACTAACGCTTCAATCAGGCTTTGCGATCTATGCGCAAGCAAACACGCAACTAGAATCAAAAATTTCCGAACTAGGGAAGCGGCTGAGTCAGAAACGCTCTTCGGACCCCATGATTCAGACGCATCTGGAATTGTCCGATCGCTATAAAAAACTATCCGAGCGGGTGTCTGCGATTGTCGCAAACAATGTGCCTTTTGAGCTGCAACGGGCAATTCGAGAAGACGATGCAAAACAGGCATTAGCTATTTTATCCCTGAATAAGATGAGCGCCCTTCCTAATGGAGAGATGCCGCTAATTTACGCAATTCGCTGTGGAAGTTATGAAACAGTCAAAAGCCTGTTAGATCGAGCGGGACTCGATATAGCCGCCAAAGACCATCAAAATCTCACTCCGATTGATCATGCTTTTTTAAGCCAAGATCAAACAATGATCCGTCTTGTTCTCCAATCAGCGCTTGGAGTGAAGCATCCCAATATTGAAGGCCTCGATTTACTCTACCAAGATGAGCTGAGTGCAATCAGGGAAAATTTGGTGTTGTTCCGCAATATTCCTATTGCGAAAATGCCTCCGGCGTTTCAGTCTGCCTATTTAGGGGAATTGGAAGAGATAAAGAAATTTACAAAATCCAAAGATTTTGATGTTAATGCCCAGATGGGCAGTTTAGGAATTACGCTTCTTCATTTGGCAATCTTAGGAGGGCGGGAGGCGATTGTAAAACATCTGTTGCAAGCAGGCGCAAAAAAGCTTCCTCTTAATGATGGGCAAACTTTATTGCACTTGGCTGTGGTCAGCGGAAATACCAATCTTGTTCGATTCTTCTTGGAGACGGCAGAGCGGATAGATCCGAATCTGCCAAATCAAAAAGGGGCTACCCCTCTTCATTATGCGATGCTTTTACAAAATGTTGAAATTAGGCAACTTTTGCTCGAAAGAGGCGCTAATCCTTTCGTTCAAACAATGAAGACAACTCCTTACGCAATTTTCACGGCCGCGCTGAAAGAAGCTGCTTTACTGCGCAATCCATTGACAAAAGATTGGTCTACCCTTTTATCTTCGATGATTTATGGCGGGGCCGCCTCTCTTGGCTTTTCTGCCGATTATTTGATGTCTCCGATGATGCATACCGCAAGCCAAATCGGATATTTGGCTCCCGCTTGCTTAACAATGGGAGCCTTTTTCCGACAGCAACTGCGCGGTTCCATGCTAGCACAAGGAGCTTTAAGCGGAATCGGGATATTATTTTCTTTATTTCCCAATGAAGTGAAGATTGCAGCCAATTTATTTCCTCTCTATTCAGCAGGGGTTTCTGCATTCAATGGGCTTTCTGCTTGCTGGAAAAATCGACATGTGGAGAGGTTCTTCCCTCTCTTGGTTCATGCGGGCCTGCACATGTTCAATGTAAGCTTTGCAATCAATCGTCTCTGGTGGGCTCTCGATACAAAGGCAAATCGCGAACTTGAAACGAAATGGACGCGGATTCGGGAAGACATTGATGTTTTCGGGCCGGCAAGAGAAAAATTAGGTTTGAAACCTGGATTTACTGAGAAAGAGTGCAAGAGTGCATATCATGCAGCGATGATAAAATTCCATCCTGATAAATTAAATGGAAAGTCTGATGAGTCCTTTTTGGTGCAAAAGGCGTTCAATGACTTAGAAGAATGTAGATACCCAAATATTTCATATGATATTTGTGCAGATAAGAGCGTGTGGGAATGTTTGAATTTAACTCAGCCTGGTGGACGTGATTTTTTATTGGATCCAAAATATCCTAGGCATGCTCGAATCATTTTCGGGTTAAATTATGGCCATTCGCTCGAAGCTTTAGTTCAGGCATGTAAAAACAAACTACAAGACCTGATAATTGAACGGAGCACCTCCGACCCACGGCAAGCTCTAACCCTATATAAAGGAGGCGACTCCAGAGCTGTGAGTGAGAAAATCAGACTCGAGAGTGCGGCTAACACTCTATACAAACCGTTTTCCAAATAAACAGATCGTAATGCTAATTTAGAGCTAAGGTTCCAACATTTGCAGCCTCAACAACTGCCTGGAGCACTATTTCTTTAGGTTGACTGGCGTCCACTTCCCGAAGTACTCCGCTTGTTTTTTGATAGTAAGCTACGAGCGGGCCTGTCTGTTCATGATAGACTTCAAGCCGTTTGGTCAATACTTCCGCTTTATCATCATCTCTTTGATATAGCGTTCCTTCGCAGGAATCGCATTTTGAGGGATTTTTTGGAGGATTGTATTTTGTATGGAAGCATCTGGCGCATGATTTGCAGGAGACCCTGCCGGAAATCCGCTCGATGAGCAGGGAATCTGAGATCTGCAAGTTCACGACTGCCAACTGGCAAGTTTTACGAATTTTTTCGTCTAACGCCTTAGCCTGGGCGATCGTCCTGGGAAATCCGTCGAGAATATATCCTTTTTTGCAGTCGGGCTGTTCGATCCTTGCGAAAAGCATTCCGAGCACGACCTCATCAGGGACGAGGTTGCCTTGGTTCATATAGCTTTTAGCCAGCTTGCCTAGAGGGGTTTCTTTGCGGATGTTGTCCCTGAAGAGGTCTCCCGTCGAGATGTGGGGGATTTGAAGACGTTCCGAGAGGGGGAGTGCGTGAGTTCCCTTCCCGGATCCGGGAGGTCCCATTAGAATAACAACGAGAGGGGAGGTCTCATCTGCGCGTAGTTCCCCTGCCACAATAACCCCTAACATAAAGATCCATCCAATCAAACGTCTCATCTTTTTTTCTCGTACAAAGTTCCGTTGTACCTTCCCATTTTAAAATATCCGTTTGGAAAAAAGCAATGTTTTTGAACGGGCAGCTCAGGCTTATCTCTGTTCTTTAGGGCAAGGTTTAGCGGGTTATCTATCCGGCCGGACTAAG
>DALYFE010000035.1:0-884 GCA_031972195.1 Chlamydiales bacterium
CGGAAGCAAAAACAATGACCTCCCATCCTTTGATAGAATTTCCAAGCAACTTGGCTGCTTCATCTATTGAGTCCTTGCTAAACAAATCGCACGGGAACAGCTCCATCAAACCCATCAGTTTTGTATAGTTGGGCCCTTTCGAAAAATAAGTCCCGGAAAGCGTCCATCCCTTGTTCTTCCAATGGGCGCACATCTCTGTTGCAATATCACTTGTGGCAGAAACAACGATCGCTTTCATTTTTTATTACAGCCCTAACAATCAAAAACATGAAAATAAATACATAGAGACTGTTACCCTATGCCCAAGACATCATTGGTTTTTTGGAAATAAACACAGATCCTTCTCTATGGCTGGTCGGCATGTCTTCAATCTTACTTACTTTCTGCCAGTTGTTTTTCTGAGAAAATAAAAAAACTCCTTCCGCGCTCAGGTGATCATAGATCCGTTTCGCATTCTCAAAGGAACCCACTTCTAATATTGCATCCGTATGATCCCAATCCGTCCCTTTTGTAGATACGATGATCTCTCCTTCATGCCCTTCGACGTCCATTTTTATTAGATCAGCTCTCTTAAGAAGCTGATGGATATCAAACAGTTCGACAGAAAATTTCTCTAATTCTCCATAGGAAGACTTTGATCCGGCAAGATGGTTTCCGGTAGTATTCCCTAATACTCTAACAAATTCAGCTTGTCCGGATTTCGAGGAAACAGCCCCTTGATGGAGACGCACGCTATCAACTTGGTTCAGACGCAATACATACTCAAGCTGTTTGCAGTGAACCGGATCGGGCTCAAATGCTTCAACCTGATATCCGCACTTGGCAAGAAGCAGACTATGAAGTCCTATGTTGGCGCCAATATCGATTACTTTTTTGTACTTTTC
>DALYFE010000035.1:936-5400 GCA_031972195.1 Chlamydiales bacterium
AAAGATAATCATTTCATCCAGTTCAAAAAGATTAAGAGAATCTTTCGTCCCCATTTGAAAATAAGGAAATATTATTTCCCCAAAAGGTCCAAATGTTCTTTTTTCCAACCCGGGATTTTTAAATAGCAGCTCTATTTCAGACTTTAGCTTTTCAGCATATAGGCAATAAACATCTGTTGTTCGAGCGTGTTTATCTGCAATCGACGGAAGTGTTAAAATCAATTCGTCAAACAGACTCTGAGTTTGTGCATTCATTTTTCACCAAAAAATTTTGAACCCATTTATAACCCTATGTTTTGAAGAACTTCTCCCTGGAGGGAAGGCCAAGCTCTTTCCGCAGCAGCCGAGCCGCCCATTAAACGGGCAGCTTAAGGCTATCCCTGTCCTAAAGGATAGGGACCCAAGTCGAGCTATCCGTTCAAGGCATAAACCAATAATAATCACCGGTATAGCCAACTTCTTGAAAAAATTTTTTCCACTCATCAACATGCATGATTGTTTTTGCCGTAAGATTCCAAGCATCCATAGCTGCCTTCTCTTCATCATTGCGATATGCATCAACCGTGATAAAGCTATGGCCCTTGGACACCCTTTCAATCTCTTGCAAAGCTTTGGCAAGATCCGATTTTTCAAGGTTATGGACGGTATTAATTGAGATCACAAGATCAAAGGTATTGTCGCCAAAAGGAATATCTCTCGCATCGGCAATCTTCAAGCAAGATCGAATGGATTCTATTGAATTTTCAATCGCATAACCGGAAACATCGATTCCGGCGCATTGAATCCCCGGAATTAATTGAGAAAAGTCGTACAGCATGAATCCTTTCGCGCATCCCACATCAAGAATGCGGCTCTTGGACGAGAGTTGATACTGTTTTTGAAATGTCGGGACCACTGGCTGCCAAAAATGGGGAAAATAACGAAAGCCTCCATATCCATGGCGGCGCTCTCCATCGAAAAATTCTTTGCCAAACTGGCGAGCAACAGAGCGATCCGCTTCAGTCTTCGTATTCCCTCGTTCTTTCACATCGCGCTTTGTACGAGGATAGTTCACTAAAAGATCAATTTCTTGGCCCATAGCCTATTCCTTGTGGACATACTGTAAGGGCTCCTGAATAATTTCATCTAACGATTCCTTGACCCATGCAACAGTCTGCTCTATCCCCTCTCCAAGAGAGATTTGAGGAGACCAGCCAAGCTCATGGCGCGCCTTAGAGGAGTCGATCGTATAAGCCTTGTCCTGACCGAGCCTTTCAGCCACAGCCTTCACCGACTTCGCAAAATCAACATGCATTTTCTCGCAAATTGTCTGCACAACATCTCGGACAGCCACTCCTTGATCGGGAGATAAATGGTAAATCTCTCCAACACGCCCATGCTCCATAATGGCAAGCTCTCCACGAGAGACATCTCGAATATGGATATAAGACTTTACTGCAACGCCTCCTCCATGAAGTTCGATCGTTTTCCCAAGCTTCAAGTAGATCGCTGAGCGGGGAATGATTTTAAATAACTGCTGATGCGCGCCATAGACATTGGTAGCCCGGACCATCACCAGGGGAAACGGAAAGTTTTTAGCGAATGCGAAAAGGGAAAGATCCCCGGCGGCTTTAGACGCTGCATAGGGAGTGCTTGGGTTGAGAGGCGCGGTTTCAAGAATGTTCCCAACACATGTTCCATATACTTCAGGAGAGGAAATATGGACGTATTTTTGCAGATAGGAGGTGTTTTTCAGAAGATTTGCAAGTTGTGTGAGAGCTACAGCGTTGGTTTGAAACCAATGGTGGGGATTTTCCCAACTGGGCGCCACTTCACTTTGCGCTGCAAAATTCACAATATAATCAGGCTGAAATTCTTCAAGGATTGAAGAAAACTTTGCGAGGTCCTTGTTTAAATCAATTTGATGGAACTGAAATTTTTCAGAATTTCTTTTTTTATACGGTAAAAAAAGGGAAGATTTTTCAGGGGATCGACTAACGCCAATTACATGGTATCCTCCATTCTCAAGGAGAAGATCGACGAAATCGCTCCCTGAAAACGAATTACTTCCGATAACAATCACTTTTTTCATAATCACCATGACTTAAAATGGGCCTGTAAATTCTTTATCCGGAACATCCAATGGCCCCTGCATCGATTGTTCGAGAATTTCTTTTAAAAGTTCTGCCGCTCGCATAGGTTTTCCCATCGCCTTCAAAACACTCATAGCAATATGTTTGGCTGTTGGGTAAAAATGGTTGGAAAGAGTCCAGCTTGTAGGAATAATCCGATCGGGATAAGCAACTCTGATCGGGGGCGCTTTTAAAAAAGAATGCGCCTCTTCAGATACAAGCGCTACAAGCTCTGCTGAAAACCCGGCTGTCTTCCAGTCAGGATCTGCAACCACTAAATGTCCTGTTTTGCGAACTGAATCAAGAATCGTTTCTTGATCTAAAGGCTTAATGGAACGAAGATCGATCAACTCTACTGAAATCCCATCTTCCTGAAGCCATTGAACAGCGCGAATCGCCTCCAAAGTCATGTGGGAGCTGGCAACAAGCGTGACATCCGATCCTTCTTTCACAATCTTGGCTTTGCCTATAGGGACTCGGTAGATCTCAGGGGGCACCTCTCCAAAAACATTGTGAAGCCATCGATGTTCGAGATACACCACGGGGTTGTCATCTTCGATCGCCGAAACAAGCAGCCCTTTTGCATCATAAGGAGTGGAGGGCATAACAACTTTCAATCCGGGAATGTGCGCAAAAAAACTATGAAGCGTTTGAGAATGCTGCGGACCTTGTCCCCATCCTCGGCCAATAATCAAACGAATCACCAAAGGGACTTTCATTTGACCGCCAAACATATAATGCCACTTCGCTCCGTTGTTGATTAGCTGATCTAATGCTAAGATGAAAAAGTCAACGCGCTGATGCGTCATGACCGGCCGCATGCCAAGAATTGCAGAACCAATGGCAACGCCTGTCATGGCATTTTCCGAAGTGGGCATGTCCATGACACGGTCTGCCCCGTACTTTTCAGCAAGTCCCGCAGTCGTTCCAAAAATCGCTTTCGGATCGGGAACTCCCAGGCCCATCACATATACACTTGAATCTTCAGCCATTTTCTGATCGGTGGCTTCCAAAATCGCTTCGTAATATTTAATTTGTCTATGCATAAGGATTTTCCGCTTCCATCTCAAACCGAGGAAAAGGACTTTGGTCTGCAAACTCAAACGCTTCTTGAATTTCTAAAAGAATCGATTGGCGCATTGTTTGCAGCTCTTGTTCAGAGAGCTTATTTTCAAAAATCTTCAAAGGACATTTCTTTTCCCAAGAGTGAAACTCTTCTTCAGTACGGTATCCGATGTGATTATCGAAAAAAGGTCCGCAATGTTCTCGATGACGGTAAGTATCAAATTCCAAAAAGACAGGACCGTTTCCTTCTCGAATGGATGCAATCGCCTGCTTTGCCATGTCATAGACAGCCTCTACATCATTGCCATATCCCATTTTGGCGTCGATTCCATGAGCCCGTGCGATCGCAACGCGATCTCTTGCAGGAGATTGCCTAACTTCAAGCGGAGAATAGACCGAATACAAATTGTTCTCGCACACGAATAAGATCGGGAGCTTTCTTAAAGATGCAAAGTTCAAACATTCTCCAAAGACTCCTTCTTCTGTAGTCCCCTCTCCAAAGAAAACGATCGTCGCCTGATTTTGTTTTCTAATTTGCGCAGTAAAAGCCAACCCAACCGCTATAGGAAGGCTTCCTCCTACAATGGGAGTAGACCCCATCATTCCAACAGAACGATCGACCAAGTGCATCGATCCTCCGCGGCCGCCGCAGCAGCCGTCCCTCTTGCCATAAATCTCAGCAATCATTGCCTTAAGACTTCCGCCCTTTGCCAAGTAGTGGGCATGGGCGCGATGATTGCTAATCAAATAATCCGAAGATAACGATGCTTTACATACGCCGACAGCAATCGCTTCCTGTCCAATGCTCAAGTGGACAGGGCATCTCATCTTTTGCTCGCTATACTTTTCAGCAATCGCCTCTTCAATCAGCCGAATTCGAAGCATTTCACGAAATAAATCCAACGCAACGTCTTCAAGAACAGCATTCATTTCAATAACCGTGTAATGAATTTACAAAGAGAAGATTTTTTGATGGCCTCCTGATTTCCAATCATCTGAACACTCATTGCGGCTGCTACAGAACCAATAAATGCAGCTAATTTAAGAGAAAATCCATTGGCTAGCCCAAGCGAAGATAATGAAAGATAGGCATCGCCCGCCCCCACTCTATCCACACTTTTCGATGCGAATGCAGGGATCATGAGCGGCGGCATACCTTGAGAAAAACACATGACGCCATTGACTCCGCGAGTCACAGACAAACCCTGGCAATCCATGATTTCAGAAATATCTGCAGCAAGGCCCTCCAAATCTCCAACCTTGCTGTGGCAAGCCAATCGCAACTCCG
>DALYFE010000035.1:5410-14477 GCA_031972195.1 Chlamydiales bacterium
AGCCCGCTGATAGTTTGTGATCATATGATAGCCGCGGTTGCCGCTATTTGTCTGCGTATTGATCGCGAGAAAAGTAGGCACTTGTGAAATTGCATCAATGATGGAATGATTCGTAAACCCATTGCCAAAATCGCAAGACAAGACGAGATCATAATCCTTCGCTTTCTCCTGCAAAAATTGGACAATCTGGGAGGTTTGAAAAAAATCAGGTCCTTTTTCTTGTCCCGAGTAACTTTCAAAAAGCTTTGAGAGCGTTTTCCCATCTTTAAGAACGTAGCGCTTTTTAACCAGTGTTGAAGAGCCGTTCAGATAAACAAACTCTTGATCCACTTTTGGATCCAAATGCGTCTTAATATAAGAGTTATAAGGACAATCCGCTCCAATTGCCGTAAGCAGTGTCACGTGGTCTGAAAATTGCGCAACATGGTTGGCTATAATCAAAGAGCCGCCAAGAAACACTTCTCTATGCAGGCATTTCGCGACATGGTGATGGCCTTTGCCTGTTTGTCCAAGCGGCTCTGCATATTGGTATTCATCGATAATGGCATCTCCGATGATCAAAACTTTTATCTTCTTGAGCGATTCGATCTTTTCGATGATCTCCTCTAAAGAGATCTCTGTTTTCAAAACGCTTAAAAATTGAGCCACTTCCGGAGGCATTGCATCAAAATATTGATTCAGAAGAGATGATGAACTGAAGACAATATCATCCGTGTAATAAATTGCACCGCCGCACTCTTTAACGGCATCTGCCTCTCTGCTAATTTTCCCGGTAACATCTGCATCGTGATTCGCATATTCGATCCCTTTGACATAAAGAGATGGACGCACTGCTTGAATGGCAGAGATCGCATCGGGAGAATCATTCAAAACAACATAATCGATATCTTGCAGCGCTGCCAAAGATTCTAGCCGCAGCTGCTCGGAAAACACGGGCCTGCCGGGCCCCTTATTCACAAAACGATCAGGGGTCACGGTAACGACTAATTTATCGCCTTGAGCTTTCGCGGCTTTAAAATGACGGATATGGCCCGGATGGAGAAGGTCAAAGACCCCATGGCAATGAATAATGCGCAATCCATTCTCTTTATCTTTTTCTAAGATCTCTCGGATCTCATCTAAGGATTTAATTTTGCTTTGCGTATGTAGTAAATTAGACATATTCCATAACCGTTAAAGGGACTTTTCCCCATAGATCAATCACTGTATGCAACAGGAAAAAATGGGCTGTTTCAACAAGCCCATAGTCGCATCGATCGATCCAAAAATTTAAATTGCCTTGTTTTCTCAAAGAGTTGTCTGCTTTAAAACCGCTTAAGGTGATCACTGCGGCAGACTTTGCTTGAGCGGCATCCACTGCCTTCAAGATATTGGGGGACTGTCCTGAGCTGCTGATGGCAACAAGCAAGTCGTTGGACTTGATTAGCCGCTCAAGAGGGTAGCTGAATACATTTTCATAGCCGATGTCATTAGCAAGGCAAGTCATTAGATTGGAATCGTAAAGAGTTTGAGAAGGAATTTGGAGCGCCTTCATGAGATCATTGCTAAAATGCGAAGCAATCCCGGCACTCCCCCCATTGCCAATTACGTAAATAACCCCTTGTTTGGCAACAGTCTCTGCCATCATGCGATAAAATGACTGCAAAGCGTCATCTTCAAGAAAAACTCGCTCTTGGTCTGAATAAACACAAGAAGCGATCGCTGCATTGAGATCGGAGAAGCGCTTGGAAAACATATTCTCGCCTATTCTTTTAAGTAATCAAACCAGGTCTTAGTAGCCTTTTCTATACTTGCAGGCTCCCAAACAGGGGCGTCGCGGAAATCTTCAATTCTTTCTAAAATCTTGCGGACCCCTTCTTCAAAAGAAACCTTCGGCTTCCATCCAAGAAGACTGCGGATTTTGGAAATGTCTGCAAAAGTACAGTCCGGCTCTCCGGGGCGTTTCGGGATGTATATAACAGGGCCTCCCAGCTGCTTGACCAAGCGATTGACGCTGTAATGATCCGAGCTACCTACATTCATATAAACGTTTGTCAGATCTGATTGGGCGGCTGTATAAAAAGCATCCGCCACGTCCTCAACGTAAGTAAAATCGCGCGTTTGCTCTCCGGTTCCCACAACGGTGAATGGCTTATTGTTCAATTTCTGTCCTAAAAAGACGCCAAATACAGCGCCATATACCCCTGTCGTTCGCGAGCGCGGGCCGAACACATTGAATAAACGAAGCGATACTGCAGGCAATTTATACACTTGCGCCCAGTGAAGGACCAGTTGCTCCCCAAGATATTTTGTCAGTGCATAAGGGTACTGAGGCTCTGCCGGAGCGGTTTCCGGTGTGGGGAACTGTTTTGCCAAACCATAGCAAGATGAAGAGGCAGCATAGAGAAAGCGTTTGACTCCTTCCCTTTTTGAGACCTCTAACACATTAAAGGTCCCATCGACATTCGTTTCAAAATAATCGCGGGGTTTTTCAATTGAGGGAACGATATCGGCCAAAGCTGCCAAATGAAATACCCAATCGATTCCCTTAAAATGCTGACCGATGGCCTCAGCATTGCGGATATCTGTTTCTACAAATTCAAAATTAGGATTCTTCTCTAAATGTTGGAGATTTTTTCGATGGCCGCCGCAAAGATTATCCAAGACCTTTACTTGATGCCCTTTAGAAAGCAAAAGGTCCGTCAGATGGCTGCCTATAAAGCCGGCGCCTCCGGTAACAATGCATTTCATAATGTCCTTATTGCAAATTGACTGCTTTCATGGTTTTGATATTCACATAGCGGATATCGGTGAGAGCATCGGGAAGTTTCCCTAGTTCAAAGGCATCTACTAATCCTTCAACGGCGTCTTCAATGGTATGCTTAGGAACAAACCCCAACTTCTTCTTAATTTTTTCCGAAGACACATGGTACGAGCGGTTATCGTTAGATGTTTCCACAACTAATTCAACCGGTTTTTTCTTCCCTACAATCTCTTGAACCATCTTGCCTAATTGCAAAACGGTATGATTGTGATACCCCACATTAAAAATCTCCCCCTGGACTTGTTCTTTAGGAGACTCCAAAACATGGATGTATGCGCGGACCATGTCTTCAATGTGAATATTGGGCCTCATCTGCTCTCCTCCCATCACCTTCACTTTCCCTGTGTGATAGGCGAGATTGGTAAGGATATTGACCACAACATCGAGACGTTGGCGGGGAGCATAGCCGCATACTGTTGCAGGGCGGAGTACTGTGCAGATAAAGTCATCGGACATGTACTTGAATAGAATTTTTTCGCATTCGGCTTTGAATTTTGAATAATCAGTCAAAGGCTCTAGGGACATCTCTTCTGTAACGTTTGGTTCGGCTTTCACTCCATAGACGGAAGAAGATGAAGCAAAAATAAAGCGTTTTACTCCCTGCTTTTTAGCGATTTCAACAAAAGGCTCGAAGGCGTCTAGATTAATGGATTTACCCAGGTCCGGATTCAATTCAAAGCTGGGGTCGTTCGAGATGCAAGCCAGATGAATGGCTGCATCGCATCCATGAAGAGCCTTTTCAACTGCGTTGAGATCGCGGATATCTGCTTTGATCTGGGTCAATCTAGCATTTTGATTGAGAGCACAAAAGACATCATCCCCATACAAGTACAGGTCTAAAACGACTACATCGTGTCCTAGCTTCAATAGCTCCGGAACCAGTCTCGATCCGACATATCCGGCCCCTCCTGCAACGCAAATACGCATAACGCTCCTTCAAAAACTTTTGTTACATAGCGCATTAAACGCTACCGAATCAAAGAAATCTTAGCAAGACATTGCAGCCAAAAATCAGAGATTGGACTTCTTTCAGAAGAAGTCCATTGTCTCTAACAAAAAAAAAGCATACTATTTTTTTGTTATGGACCTGTCGATCGACTCCAGAATGATCTCCTGCAGCGGAATTGGCACAGTTCTTAAAAACCTCATTTCGCCACTGTCTTCCTTCCCATTTTGCACAAATCTTATACTCCCTCCAAATGACATGCGGCTGGGAAATGGAGAAAACATCCCATGCGGCGCTCCCATCTATTCATTACAGGAACAATTCGCATTGCCAAAGCTCATTCCTCCTTGCGATCTTTTTTGGTCTCCCCACTACAATGTTCCGATTCTTCCCATCAAAGCAAAAAAGCGCATTGTCACAATCCACGATGCGTATCACTTAAGATTTAAAAACTCGCTGGGATGGAAAGAAAAACTCTATGCGCAGTTTATGTTTCGACAAGCGCTGCACAGATCCGATGCAGTGATTACAGATTCTCAATTCTCTCAACAAGAACTGAGCTCTTTGCTCTCTATTCCTTTAGATCAAATTCATGTGATTTATCCCGGAGTGGATTACGAACGCTTCTCTCGCAAATGCGGGAAAGAGGCATTAGACAAAATCAAACAAAAATATAATCTGCCCGATTCCTTTTTCCTGTTTGTAGGCAACCTCAAACCTCACAAGAACCTGCAATTGATTTTGGACGCCTATGAGCATTTTCCCATTGAAATTCCATTGGTCATTCTCGGAAAAAAAAGCGGCCTTCGCCATGTAGATCCGGCACTCATCCGGATTGAACAGACTCCAAAACTAAAAAATCGGATCTATCAGACAGGCGAAGTGTTAGATGATGAACTTCCGGCGTTTTATCAAATGGCCTTTGCGCTGATCTTTCCCTCTTTATATGAAGGGTTTGGCCTGCCTCCGCTTGAGGCCATGGCATCGGGCTGTCCAACGATTGTTTCCCATAAAGCAAGCCTTCCTGAGGTATGCTCAGATGCGAGCTGTTTTATCACCTCTAATGATCCCTATGAATTGGCTGAGGCAATTCGAAAAATAGAAACGGATGCAGTGTATCGAAACCTCCTAAAAGAAAAAGGCAAGATCCAAGCGCAATATTTTTCATGGGAAAAAACGGCAAGCCAATACCGAAAACTGTTTCAAGAAATCTATTTCAGATAGAGTGATACCATTTATCAAAAATAAAGCTTAGAAATGCGCAGTGGCTTTTGTCGAGAACCAAAGCCTGGAGCGAACGGCAACTTCAATCAAGTTGCCTTGAGTGAAGGCGCAGGATCGCAGGCAAAAGCCGCCCGCAGTTCTGAACCTTAATTTTGATAGATGGTATTATTCCGACATAATCATTAGGAGCGGAAAAGGGATGAAAAAAGCGCTTATCACAGGAATTACAGGACAAGACGGCTCTTATTTAGCGGAGCTTTTACTGGAAAAAGGATACATAGTACACGGCTTGGTCCGCCGCAGCTCTCTACCGAATTTAGGGCGGATTGCTTCGCTTTGCAATCAACCAATGCTCGAAGATCGATTCATTTTAAACGAAGGCGATTTGGGCGACTCTTCGAGTTTAAAAAGAGTCATGGAAACAGTTGCGCCCGATGAAGTCTATAACCTGGGCGCAATGAGCCACGTAAAAACCTCTTTCGATATGCCGGAATATACAGCCGATGTCGACGCACTGGGCGTGCTGCGCCTTCTCGAGGCAATTCGGAGCCTGAACCCCGCAATCCGATTTTATCAGGCATCAACGTCGGAGCTATATGGACAAGTCCAAGAAGTCCCTCAAAAAGAAACCACTCCTTTCTACCCGAGATCTCCTTATGGAGTTGCGAAACTCTACGCCTATTGGATTGTCGTAAATTATAGGGAAGCGCACAACCTCTATGCTTGCAACGGAATCTTATTTAACCACGAAAGCCCCCGGAGAGGAGAGACGTTTGTGTCCAAAAAAATCACCCAAGCCGTTGCAAAAATCGCAATGGGCAAACAGGAAAAAATCGCCTTGGGCAATTTGGATGCAAAAAGAGATTGGGGCTATGCAAAAGATTTCGTCGAAGGGATGTGGCTGATGCTGCAGCAAAAAACTCCAAGAGACTATGTGCTTGCGACGGGAGAAACGACTACGGTGCGTCATTTTGTCGAGTTGAGCTTTCGAGAAATCGGAGTGCAAATCGAATGGGTAGGTTCCGGATTGGAAGAAAAAGGAATTGACTGCGCATCGGGAAAAGTACGCGTGGAGATATCTCCCCAATTTTTCCGTCCTGCAGAAGTGGATTTGTTGATCGGCGATCCCTCTAAGGCAAAACAGGAATTGGGGTGGCAATCAAAAACGAGCATCGAAGAGCTGGTCTCCATGATGGTTCGGCATGACCTGGCAGAGCTTGAACACGCAAAACCTTTGATGGCAACTACAATAGGAACCTGATGAAAACTGCTTTGGTCTATGATTGGTTTGCAGATGTGCCGGGAGGAGGAGAAAAGGCTTTCGAGGCAATCTTCTCTCTTTTCCCTTCCCCCATTTATACACTGCTTCATAGCGAGAAAAGCCTTCAGGGCGCCGCATATGAAAAAGCGACCATCCATCCCTCTTTCATTCAACGATTTCCAAGAGTTTTAAAAAATTATCGCTCGTATCTTCCATTTTATCCTTTAGCCATCGAACAGCTCGATGTATCTGCTTATGATTTAATTATTTCCTGCTCGCATTGCGTGGCAAAAGGCGTCTTAACGAATGCAGACCAAATTCATCTCTGCTATTGCTATACTCCCATGAGATATGCATGGGATCTTTACCATCAATATCTCCATGAGGCAAAGATCACAAAAGGGATCAAAGGGCGGCTCGCCCAGTTTTTTTTACACTATCTGCGTGTTTGGGACACCCAATCGAGCAGCAGGGTCGATGCTTTTGGAGCCATTTCCCATTACATCGCCAAAAGAATTCAAAAAACATACGGGCGCAAGTCCACAGTGATCTATCCTCCGGTCAATACTGACTTTTATCAAGTAGGAGCAGGCAAGGAAGATTTCTATCTGACCGCCTCGCGCTTAGTGCCCTACAAAAAAATCGACATCATTGTAGAGGCATTTTCGCAAATGCCTGAAAAAAAGCTGGTGGTGATCGGCGATGGTCCCGATATGGCAAAACTAAAGGCAAAGGCGGCCAAAAATATTGAGTTGATCGGGCATCAATCCGATGATTCTCTAAGGAGCCATATGCAAAGAGCAAAAGCGTTTCTTTTTGCTGCAATCGAAGATTTTGGAATCGTTCCTATCGAGGCCCAAGCTTGCGGCACTCCTGTGATTGCTTTTGGCAAGGGAGCTCTTCTAGAGACCGTTTTAAAAGATCAAACAGGCATGTTTTTTGAACAGCAGACAGCAGGCGCAATTCAAGAGGCAGTGGCTCGATTCGAAAAAAATCAAGACCTGTTTGATCCTCTAAAAATCCGCGCTCATGCTGAGACGTTTGGATATGCCCGTTTTGCTAAAGAATTTCAATGCTGGGTCCAAAGAGAAACAAAGCAGGAAACGACACGATGCACATTGTAATTTTGGCCGGAGGCGGCGGAGTCCGTCTTTGGCCACTCTCCAGACAAGATTTTCCAAAACAATTCCTCCACTTTGGCGATGAACAGACCTTGCTGCAAAAAACCGTTTCCCGCTTTCTGAACGATCCCCAAACAGAGACCATTACCGTTTCAACAAACGCTCAATATGCTCCTTTAGTCCAGCAGCAATTACAAAAAATCGATCCTGAGCAAAAAACGCATATCCTCATCGAGCCGATCCGCAAAAACACAGCGCCTGCCATCGCGTTTACCATGAAATACCTTCGAGAAACTTTAGGAGCAAAAGATGAAGCAGGCATTCTTGTTCTCCCTTCCGACCACTTAATTGAGCCGCAGTCTATTCTGGCTCAATACCTAAAACATATCGAACCTCTCGTCCAAAAAAACCATCTCGTTTTGTTTGGGATTGCTCCCAAAAAGCCTGAAACAGGATATGGATACATCCAGCGCGGCCGGCCGTTCGACGGCTTTACCTACTGCGTGAAGCGATTTGTAGAAAAGCCGGACCTAGCTACGGCTCAAGGCTATCTTGCGTCAGGAGACTACTATTGGAATTCCGGAATGTTTGCTTTTTCCATGGCGCATTTTTGGCAAACTTTAGAAGAGAGGGCGCCCGACATTTACGCCCTTCTCCAAGGGACGATCGAGGATGCTATCGCCTCTTTTGAAAAAATGCCAAATATCTCATTTGACTACGCTGTTCTCGAACGCTCCAAAGATATCCTTGTGTGCCCGCTCCCGATAGATTGGTCTGACATCGGATGCTGGGACAGCGTTTACGATATGATGATGAAGGATGCCCATCAAAATGCAAAGCATGGCAATATTTTTACCATCAACACACAAAACAGCTTGATTCTCGGAAATAAACGATTGATCGCAACAGTCGGAGTCGATGATCTTCTCATCGTTGAAACGGACGATGCTACCTTTATCAGCAAAAGAGGAGAGTCGCAAAAAGTTAAACATGTAGTAGAGCAGTTATTGCATGAAAAACAGGCGCTTCAGCACTGCGATCGCACCATCCACAAGTTTTCTTGGGGCACTTTGCAAACATTCGATAAAACGGACAGCTATAGCATCCAAAAGGTGCAAATCCATACAGGACAGTGCTGGGAATCTTCAGACATGGGGAAGTCCACTTTAATGCCTTTGTCCGGGATGGCGCACTTGAAAATTGATGGCAAAATTATTCCAATTTCCGTAAAAGAACGGATTGAAGTGGAGAAAAGCCAAACAATCTCTATTGCAAATCTCGAAGGGGCTCTCCTGGAATTGCTATATATAAAAGAGTGTTAAGAGACTGACCACAAACTTCGTTTCAGTCGATTTTTCGGTTCTTTTGAACCGCTTTTCGACTTCAAAAATTGGGGGCAATATACGAAAGTTGATATTGCTCCCAAATTTTGAATCGAAAACTCGGTCAAAATAATCCACAAAAGCGACGAAACCGAGGTTTGTGGTCAATCTCTAAAGGGGTCTAATGTCTAAATTTATCTTTTTTGTTTTTATCACTGCTTCAATTTTCGGATCGGAGGTTCCTGTTTTTAACGAAATTTGGAAAAGTAAAGATGTTGTATTTTTTCTATCCACACCTAAATCCGGATCGAATTGGATTGCAGGAAGCTTGTCGGCGATCACCAGAAAACCCATATCATGGTTAGATTGGAAATACCAAGTCTTCAATCC
>DALYFE010000036.1:0-4284 GCA_031972195.1 Chlamydiales bacterium
AAAGTGAATAGCGAAGGAACAGGATCTCTATCCATTTCCGCCAGTCACAATGACTAATTGGTAATCTCCTTATGAAAGTAGTAAGATCATTTAAAAACCTCATAACTTTCGTTCTCTTTTTTCTAGCCAGCTGCTCTGTTATTAACAAAACAACAGAAAATTCGACGTATTTTGTCTCCATCCCCATTGAGGAATTCTCTTATCAAATTCCATGCATAAATATCAAAGTGGAAGACAAAACACTATTGATGAATCTCGATCTTGGTTTCCGAGGACATGTATCAATCACTTCAGGTCAAATAAACGACATTAGTTGCAAGACGTCCTTAGGAGAACAAGTTATGTATGGAGCCAGGGGCAAATCGTACAACAAGAAAACGTATGAAATCCCTAGTATAAAAATCGGAGCTATAAAGTTTTCTTCTCTCATCTTACAGGAAGATAGTTTAGAGTGTCGCAACGATGCTACATTTCATGAAAATGAAACAAAAATTCTACCGTCTCATGAACCTGGAAGATTGGGATGGGAATTGTTCGTCAATACTTGCTTGTTCATCGATGCGCACAATAGCAAAATCGCCTTTTGCGACAGCTTCGAGACCTTCAAAAAAAAAGAACGCGACATAGATACATTTGTCAAAGCGCCTCTCTTACTAGAAAGAGGTCTCGTTGAATTTGAATGTCTTACCCCAAAAGGTCCTATGCGCTGCATGCTAGATACAGGCTCAACATGGAATATTTTGAATGAAGAAAACGAAGAGATCTCAGAGCGAGCGCTATGGTTGCCGGAAAACATAGTAGAATATCCGTTCTTTCAACTTGAAGGCTCGGATTTCGGTCCGATTGCCTTTCATCGGATGTCGATCCGAATCCCTATCCGGATCGAAGCAATCCTAGGAATGGAATTTATTAAAAACCATCGAATATTCCTCGATTGTGCAAACGAGTCGATCTATTTTTCGAGCAATCACTGGGCGAAAAGTAAGATCCGAACTCCTGCAATAAATCACTCCAAGCCGCAACAGAATAAAATCTGATAAACCACTAAGATATCGACTTACGCCCTTGAGATAATTGACCGCTGCGATAAAGCCATTTGCCCTTCACTTTTTCAAAGGAGCTTTTTTCGGTAAACGAAACGTCCTTTTTGTCTTGAAAAAGATGGGCAACAAAGGTGACTGTAGCAACAGATCCCATCTCTTGAAATTCAAGGATCTCTAAATTTCTGAATTCCGTATGCAAGGAGAACTCGGATATTTGTTGAGTCCATGCTTGGGTATCCTGACAAAATTGGACATTTGCCGGATGCGTGGTATGGATGATGTACTCTGGAATGCATAATGCATACGCTGCAAATCTGGATCGCATAAGCTGCAGGGCCGTATCAGGCATCTTTCCTTCATGAAAAGGTTGACAGCAGAGTGCATATTGTTTACCGCTGTGGCAAGAGCATGGCTTGGTTGCATCAGATTTTGGATTGATTTTCTTTTCCATGAGATAATTGGTAAAACTGACCCCTCTGTGGATTTTATGATACTCTTGCATCACTTCATAGCCAAATCGTTTGAGAAGAGGCATCGCAATCACGCTTGCGTCCGTCGTGAGTTTGTGCAAGCCTAATTTTTTGGCTTCGTCTTCGAATTTTCTCATCAAAGAGCGCGCAACACCTTGTCCCTGATACTTTGGATGAACATACATGCGTTCAATATGTCCTTCAGAGGTCATATCCCCAAAGCCAATAATGACCCCTTCAGCCTCGACTACATAGCTCATATTTTGCGTTAAAGATTCTAACCATGCAGATCTATCCCCTCCCTCTTGAGGAGCCCAGGCATTGATTTGTTCCGGTTGGTAATATTTAGCCCCGGTGGTGTGCACAACCTCTTGAAAAAGTTTCATCACCGGTTCCAGGTCTGCTGCCTGCCAAGGACGTAAAGTCCATCGAGAAGATCTGTTTGAATTAGAGGTCATATTTCCTTATGCCAAAAGCTTGCGAAGGCTAGGACGCGCCACAACTTCCATTGAGCCTGTAAAAGAACTCAAAAAAACAGGACAGAGTAGAAAGGGAAGCAAAGCCAGACTTCTTTTCATAATTCCTTTATTTCTAATAAAAATGGATAAATTGTATAGTGCTTACATATTGTTTAGCAACTACAAGAATTTCCGACAGTCGGTTTTAACAACCTTGTCCAAAGCTCAGCTTCTATGAAGAGCCGGATCTTTTTGATGCAGAACTCTTGAAATGGATCAAAGAAGCATGACAGCAAAACCATCTCTTTCACCTCAGCTCATCATTGATTGCTTAAAGGCTCATTATGATATCGAAGTAGCGACGCTTGAATGGCTTCCAATAGGTGCAGACACGCATGCGGCTGTATACAAAGCTCAGACGCATGACGGAGCGTCTTATTTCGTAAAGCTCAAACGGGGCTGCAGTGATGATATGAGCGTTGCAATATTGGCCTTGCTGCAAGGATCCGGCATTCAAGAAATTATCCCGCCTGTTCAAACAACCGATAGCAAGCTTGTCCGGCATCTCAACGAGTTCACCCTGACTGTCTATCCATTCATCGAAGGGAAGAACGGATTTTGCAATCATCTAACGGATGATCAATGGATGACTCTTGGCAAAGTATTGAAGCAAGTACATGCATTCGATGTTCCTCCATCCGTCAAAGAGCGGATTAGAACAGAAAGCTATTCCTCTAAATGGAGAGACGCCGTTCGAGCGCTCGATCCCCATATTGATAAACACTTAATCGGCGATGAAACAGCTTTGAAGCTGCAAGCTTTTATGAAAAAGCATAAGACAGCCATCCGCTGTCTCGTAGATCGATCTGAAGCCTTAAGGCAAAAGGTTCAGGAGAAATCGCCAAAATTCGTGCTGTGCCATTCGGATATTCATGGCGGCAATGTGTTGATCGATAAAAACGGCGCGATCTACATAGTGGATTGGGATGATCCTGTTATGGCTCCCAAAGAGCGCGATCTTATGTTTATTGGCGGAGGTGTTGCTAACGTCTGGAATAATCCGCGCGAGGAAGAATTTTTTTATAAAGGCTATGGGAAGACAAATATCGATATGACCATTCTAGCCTATTACCGATATGAGCGGATCGTAGAAGACATTGCAGTTTACGGCGAGGCATTGCTTTTGAAGACAACAGGGGGCCAAGACAGGCCGGAAATGTACCAACATTTCATAGACATGTTTGAGCCTAATGGCGTGGTAGACATCGCATTCAGGACAGATGCAAAACTTAAACCCAATCATCGTCTTGAACTACGGCTTATGTCCTCAGAAAAAGAGAAACAAGAGGCGCTTGATTTTAGACAAAAACACTTCTTCGATCGTTTAGGATTTAAAGATCCCTATACTTGGGCCTTGGGCCCAAAAGATCATATCCACTTTCTTTTGTACGATAACGGCAAAGCCATAGGCTATGCGCATGTACAAATCTGGCCGGATCATAGAGCAGCGCTGCGCATCATCGTCATTGATGAAAAGCTGAGAGCTCAAGGAATGGGCAAATACTTGATGGATGCTTGCGAGCAAGCGCTCAAACAACGGGGCATCAAACTTCTTCAAACAGAAGCCTCTCCAAGCGCTTATTCCTTTTACAAAAAGCTTGGATATATAGAGATGCCGTTCAACAATCCGGATGGAGAGCCGACACACGCAGATGATCGAGCCATGGGAAAATATTTATGAGCCAGAAAATAGCCTCTTACAAAGAATTGCTTACGTTCATTTGGCTCTATATGCGAGAGCAGAAGCTGCGATTCAGCACGATTTTAGTCCAAGATATATTGAACTGTCTGGATTTGCTTGTATGGCCTTTTTTGCTCAGATGGGTGATCGATATTTTCACGCAGTATGAAACTGATCGTATGCAGGCTTGGGGATCTCTCCAAATTCCCATCATCGGAGCGATCTTGTTTGTCTTACTCATCGAAATCAATTCTCGAACGATGGGTTTTTCTTTAGCCAGAGCCATCCCCAAACTGCAGGCTTCGATTCGTATGAGCATGTTCGACCATATTCAGCGCCACTCCCCCCGTTATTTTAACGAGCGCTTTGCAGGCAATCTTGCCAATAAGATCACCGACATGACCCATGCAGTCGAAACAATCCTGCAACAGCTTTGGTGGCCTTTAATTCCGGCAATCGCCCTATCGGTTTTCGGCGCCGTCTTTCTTGGGTTTGTGAGTCCATTTTTGGCAGTGATTTTGATTGTATGGATGAGCATTCATCTGGGAGTCTCGTTCATTTTTAGCAAATCT
>DALYFE010000036.1:4329-11594 GCA_031972195.1 Chlamydiales bacterium
CATGGAGAATCCCGCAGCACTCTTCTTGGTAAAATCGTCGACAGCCTGACGAACAACTTTGCAGTCAATTTGTTTTATCGTTTCCAATATGAAAGACAGTCGCTAACCCCCTTCCAAAACGATGAACAGGAAACCAGCACCTTTGCCAAAAGATACGTTGAAAAAATGCGCAGCGTTACCTCGCTTTTTTATGGAACGGTTTGTTTCCTTGGGATTAACGGGTGCATGATCTATCTGTGGCTTCATAATCAGATCACCACCGGCGAAGTGGCGCAAGTGTTCGGCACCATGTGGAACATTGCCACTACGATGTGGAATGTGGGAGGAACGCTTCCTCTTTTCTTTCAATCATTCGGGACTGCAAAACAGGCATATTCACTGATGCTTGATCCTCAAGACATTCAAGACAATCCTGGAGCTCAAGCATTAAAGATCCGAACCGGAGAGATTTTGTTTGAAAATGTCTCCTTCCATTACGGAGAAAAGAAGCTGTTTTCCAATAAGCAAGCCCGCATCCATGGCGGAGAAAAAGTTGGATTGGTTGGCTTTACGGGAGCCGGAAAATCCACCTTCATAAGTCTCATTTTACGGTTTTTTCCGTTGCATGGCGGGAAGATCCTTATCGACGGGCAAAACATAGCGGACATCACTTTGGAGTCCTTGCGGCGCCAAATTGCATTGATCCCTCAAGATCCTGTGCTGTTTCATCGAACGCTGCGTGAAAACATCTCCTATGGAAAACCTGAAGCAACCGAGGCTCAGATCCTGTCTGCCGCTAAATTGGCGCACTGCGATGAATTCATTCGCAGTATTCCAGGCGGTTATGAGGCAAAAGTTGGAGAAAGAGGGACCAAGCTGTCCGGAGGAGAAAAGCAAAGAATTGCGATCGCAAGGGCAATTCTTGTAGATGCTCCTATTCTTATTCTGGATGAGGCTACCTCATCTTTGGATTCCGTAACGGAACAATATATCCAGGATAGTCTTGCAAAGCTTATGCACGGAAGAACAACGATTGTCATCGCCCATCGTCTTTCAACGCTGTCCCGCATGGATCGGATCTTGGTTTTTGATCAAGGGCAGATTGTAGAGGAAGGAACGCACGCCTCTTTAATGAATCATGGTGGATTATACGCCAGAATGTGGGCAATGCAAGTGGGCGGATTTTTGCCCGAGACATCAGCTTGAAGGGGCAGCTTAAGGCTCAGATCACCGTTCTTTAGAGCAGGGTCTAGCAAGCTATCTATCTGGCCGTGACAAGGAACTTGCCACCCCTTTCCGGAGCGGAGAATCTTCTTCTCTTCAGGAAGGATTTCTTCAACCAAAAAGTTCTCTTTGGATGCATGGAGGCGTTCTGCAGGGGCGCTCAAAGCAAGATACAGTTGCCTTGTCTCATTAGACCTCTCATCCCCGTATCCGCTTATTCGAAAGAAGCCCCACATCTAGATTAATAACAGGATTATTCACATCTATATAGTATTTATTACAAATAATTTTATTGATATAATTAATGATTACAAAATAAAAAGGATGCTCCATGAGCGCAGTCGCACAATACCGGAATCAAACAAGAACCTTACCGCCAGGGGCCGTCGAAGAAACAACGGATCCATCCACTTTAGTGATTGGCGTTTGGGAACCGGGACGCCGTAATATTGATACACTAGCTTTGGATCCTCTGACTTATGGAAACAAGACTTACAATCTGGCCAAAAAAAATCCCAGGTTTAAGCCAACTTTTGTTGGGGATTTTATGCAAATCTCCAATAGAACAATTGGACCGGAAAAGTACAAACGGATCGCGTTTCAGGGAGTGTGTCCTGTGTCCGATTGCATGGGTGCAAAACCTTGCGTAATGAGCGGGGTGTATGAATCCATAGATCCTTTGCCTTTGGCAAAAAAAGTGCAGGATTTGATTTCTCGTGACGGAGGCTATGTGTTTTTCCGCCATTGCCTTGCCAGTTGCAAGGAAGATGGAGTCCAATTTCCAGAGAAAAGAGCCGAATTCATTCGTACATTCGAAACAGCAGGCTTTATCCATCTAACAGAATTTCCATCTGCATATTGCAGCCTGGCTCATCCTGCGCCAATAGGAATTCCTGATCACTCAAATTCCAAATCGCCGGAAGATAAGTGGCTCTACAAGAACGGCGGGATGGTTTTCTATTTTCATCCTGACATGATCAATGATAAAGACGACTTCGGCCGCACCCGCTTGCACACCGCAATCATCGATGGCAATCTCGATATGGCGATGTTTTTAATGCAAAACGGAGCTGATCCGAGCATTCCGGATGATGATGGGAAAACTGCTGTACGGATAGCTATCGAATGCGGCTACCTACTCTTGGCAGCAAACCTTGTAGGAGAAGACATATATCGCTCTCACTTTTAGTGACATTGAAGAGCCTCTTCATGAGCAGGAGCGAAGATTAAAAAAGTACTCAGCTGCACTTTCGGATTCCTGAACTGCGGCTTTTGCTCTACTAAACATCTGCCTTTCATAGTCCTCTATCACTCTTGGCCAATCGATAGGCTCTTGCGAAGATGCAAGCAGCATCGATAATAATCTGGCATCTTCAAGCACATGGTTTCCACCAAGTCCTTTTTCTGTGGGCATGGAGTGGGCCGAATCACCTAAAAGAGTCACCCTTCCTGTGGGAACCATAGGAAATTGGTCAAACTCCGGAAACCTGGTCGTGCGTACAAGCCATGGCGCCATGATCGCCTCCACCTTTGTATCATCGATCAATTTTTTCAAATTCCGATGCCAACATCCATTGTTCATTAATTGCTTGCAACGGTCCAATATCCTGGTGCGGTATTCCAATCCCTGATCAAACTGATACCAAGGGGCAGTTGGATCTTCCACTTTTTCTGACAATGCCCAGAAAATGGTAGGACTTCGATCAACTCGTTCTGAAAAGCAAACGCCCAAATAATGAGAATGAGGCCCCAGAAAACGAACTAACCCCGTCTTATTTAAAGGGAGAAGATCGTCCCACTCTGACGTGCGATCGATCTGTCCTCCCAAGATAGCGCGGTTGCTATGAACAATCTTCGGCACTGATCCTAGGCTATTTCCATAGACTGATGGCAAGATCTCTCTTACGATTGATTTCCCTCCATCGCATCCAACAAGCAAATCCCCCGTGACATGCGATCCATCTTCAAAATGAGCAATGACCTGATCGTCTCGATCTTCGAACATAATAAGACGCTTATTCCACTGAATGTCGATCCCTTCTCCCAAAAGGCTCCTCAGCTCCGAGCGAAGGAATTGTACCGCGGCATCCTGCCCTTGCGGAACCGTGAAAAAAGGTTCCATGTTTTCATTTGCGCAGGTAAATCCATCCCCTACATCAGCAATTTTGGCAAGCGGTAAGCGGCTGATTTTCTCCGATGGCAATAGCGCAATCAATGCAGCCATCCCTAAGGAACGAATGGAAATCCGGTATCCTTGCGCTCTACTAGCAGGACTCTCATCCCTTTCAAACACTGTTACCTGGAATCCGGCCTTGACGAGACCTTGAGCCAAAGCTAATCCTCCAAGTCCTGCTCCGATAATTAATATTCGCTTTTGCATTTTATATCTCATTGGTTAACCACTGTATTTCTGATGCAAGGTGAGCCATGCCATATCTCAGCGCCTTGAGGCGAATTTTTTTACGAGGAGAATCTGCAATGTTTTCCAGTCTCTCCTCGATTGTTTTGTATTCTTCATGGATCTTTTTGACTTTTTCTAATCGTTCTCGAAACAATCGCACTATTTCTTTTGGCTCTGTAACGAAAAAAAGCTTAAGGAGAAATTCGTTGCGCGGAGTTTCATCCACTGTCGGCATCTTGAGCCAAGTTTTGAATTCTTCGATTCCCTTCTCTGTAATAGAAAAAATCTCTTTCTTTTTCTTCCCCACGTAAGCAATCTCAGAAACCACCTTCCCCTCTTTAGCTAAGACCTTCAGCATGGGATAGATCGTCGAATCGGATTCCCGCCAAAAATACACCGTCGATCTTCCCATGAGAGATTTGATCTCATATCCTGTAGAGGGCCCATCAAGAAGCGCCCCTAAAATCGCATATCTTGTTTTATTGATTAGTCTCATAAAATACCTAGTTTCTGGGTATTTTATTCCAACGTTCGTTTTTCCGGCAATGCGAATCAATTTTTGAACCACCTAAAGATTGACCGATCGGTCAATCTCTGTTATACTTTCCGCATGTCTATTAAAGAAAAACTCCTTCAGGCAGCGCTTAGCGTCTTTGCAACGAATGGCTATCACGGAAGCAGCGTGGCGGATATTGCGAAAGAGGCAAAGGTTTCAAAGGCTCTTTTTTATCATTATTTTGATAGTAAGAGCGACCTGCTGGTCATTTTCGCAAAGCAAAGATTGGAAGAATGGACGCCCCTCATTGAAAAATTGGAAATGATCAAAGATCCAAAAGAACGAGTCCAATTTTTAATTCATTTTGTCTTAGATGAACTGGAAACCAGATCGGATTGGCTGCGATTTCTTTATATGCTCTATCTCTCGACGGACGGCATCGGGGCGATGCAAGAAGCTATGGAAAAATACAAAGATCATTTCGATCGTCTTTTCACAGTCGAAAGACAGCTCTACAAGGACCTCGGATATGCCGATCCGGATGATGAGGCCGTCTATCTTCGTTCAGTCCTTCAAGGCATCAGCCTAGAGTATTTGCTGAGCGGGAAAAATTACCCTCTGAAAACCATGAAAGAAAAAATCATCAAAAGGTATGTTCCATGAGAGCAAAATTATATCGTGAACACAAATATGTCAGTTTTGCGCTAAGCGAACTTGAAAGACTCATCGCCAAAACAGATTTTACTAATAATGCAGCTATCGAATACGTTCAAAAAGAATGGTTGGCCCTTAAGGAGATGCTAAAAGGACATGCTCGACATGAAGAGGAAAACTTTCATGCCCTTTTAGAAAAGAAAGGATCTACGATTCATCGAGAAGCTCATGACGACCATGAACGTCAAGAAGAGAGTCTTGAAAATCTACAACGCCTTCTTGATGGCACTCTCACAAGCTTTGATCGGATTGAAGCAGGTTACCAATTTTACCTCGCCTATCGGAAATTTGTAGCAGACAACTTGCTGCATCTGCATGAGGAGGAAACGAAGCTGCTTCCTGAATTGCAAAGACTTTGCACAGACGAAGAATTGCGTGCCATTGAACATCCTATCTATGAAGTTATGACATCTGACGAAATGACAGACATGCTGCAGGTTCTCTTTCCTCATATGAATCCTTCAGATAAACATGCCTTTTTAACAGATATCAAACTCGCGCAGCCGCAAAAATTTCTAGAACTCTGCAACAAGACAAAAAGGATCTATCAATGGAATCTGTAAAATTCGAATCTGCAATAGTCCATGCAAATTCTGATCACTGCAAAGTTTACGAATATTCGATGAAAAATTCCGAAATGAGCATAGGCGTGGCTGAAATCACTGACAGATATCCAAATGAAGGATATGCTATCAACCACAAATGCAGCGAAATGGGCTATGTTCTTAAAGGCTCAGGAACACTAGTTACAGAAACAGATCAAGTCGATCTTTCTTGCGGAGATGTGGTCTATATTCCCCGTGGAGAAAAGTTCTACTGGAAAGGGAATATGACGGTGGTTCTTCCAACAATACCTGCCTGGTATCCAGAGCAGCACGAAACGAATCTTACTGCGAGCAAATTAACGACTGTGCATCCATGAAAAAAGAAGAGATTGATGCTCTTATTTCTCCTTATAAAAAACTGACAACTCTTCAAGAGGCCCATTTTGCATTGATTGATCACGAAGATGCAATGGTTGCTACTGTTTTCAAAGTGACGATGGCCAATCACCCTCCCCTGATTTTAAAAATATGCTCTCGTCAAGGCGATTTTCTACGAGAAGCCTATTTCTTAAATCACTTCCAGAGAAAAATCCCCATACCTCATATTGTTCAGTTGATTCCTCCCGATATTGATCGGGATGGAGCCATTCTTATGGAATGCCTTCCGGGATGCTTGCTGAAAATCGAACATCTGACATCCGACCTCTGCTATGAAACAGGCTCTCTTCTTGCACGCATTCATCTCGATCCCGCTAAAGGCTATGGAGATCTTACTGAACTCGATAAACTCTCTTCCGATCCCCGCATTCCTTTCACACTGAAATTTGAAGAAGGGATGGATGAGTGCCAAGATCATTTACCCTCAACTCTTTTGACAAAGGTTCGAAGATATTATGATGAGCACATTGATCTTTTGCTCAGGGCAGACGGCCCTTGCATCATCCATCGTGATTTTCGGCCCGGCAATATCCTCATCGATCAAGGAAAAATTGCAGGCATTATTGATTGGTCTTCGGCTCGCGGAGGATTTGCCGAGGAAGACTTTTGTCCACTAGAGTTTGGCGAATGGTCGACTGACCCCTCTTACAAGCAATCTTTTCTAGAAGGCTATGCCAAAATCAGGAAACTTCCCGACTATCATCGCATCCTGCCTCTCTTGCGTCTGAGCAGGGCCATTGGCGCAATTGGTTTTACAGTCAAACGAGGAACATTTGAGAACAAGGGATCAAAAATGTACGAGCTTAATCGTCAATATATTGAATCATTTTTAGGAAGATAAAAAATGTTCAAATGAACAACCCGGCTTGGGTTCCGGTTCTTTAGGGCCAAGCGAGCTA
Organism: Chlamydiales bacterium; assembly: GCA_031972195.1. Lineage (GTDB taxonomy): Bacteria > Chlamydiota > Chlamydiia > Chlamydiales > SM23-39 > DALYFE01. Next base: position 11,026 of record DALYFE010000036.1, read on the forward strand.
TCTGACAACCCGCAGCAAAGAATTTTGTCGCCTATTACCGGATAGCTCGAGAAAAGCTGTAAAAAATCAATTGGCAAGAGAGAAGAAAGCTTTTCCTTTTTCCGGCTTATAGAAACTTCGGCTTAGCGTTACCGCCTCTCCCTTCAATAACCTGTCTAAATCCAACATGCTATGCATCTCATGATCATACCACCGCAATTCAGACATAGTACTGTCGCATTTTTTCCCTTCTGCATCGTACAACTCCATTCCGAAGCTTTTGTGAGAGCTAAAGCGACCAAAGCGATCGTCATCGCGATCGATCAATCGGAGCGTATATATCTCTTTGCTTGTTTCCTCTATCAATTTGAGGCAAAGGAAAAAGTGTCCCTGTTCAGAAAAATACCAATGAATGGCCCCGGGAGCATTTTTACATGCATCAAAAATATCACGTTCGTCGAGTTCCTTTCCAAGATCGTAAACTTTAGGCTCATACTCCGTCCCGCACAAGGATGTTTTTTCCAACGCTTTCCAACCGTCAAGCACCTTCTCAAATGTCCATGGAGCGAACTTTGTATACGTATGCAGCC
>DALYFE010000036.1:11604-14434 GCA_031972195.1 Chlamydiales bacterium
CCGATTCAAATCGGGTTCTAAAGCTATCCTCGCACCTATTCCTGAACCAAGATGAACCGCCATAATTACCTCCCCTCTATTTTTACGGAGGCGAGATGGTAGCCAAGACAGCAAGAAAATCGCAATAAGATTTTTTTTACTCTAAGACTCCAAACACAAAGCTTCCAGTTAGGCACACCGACCCTAGAAAACCATTTAAATTGATTAATAATCAATCGACAGCAATAATTATTTGCCATATTAATCTCACAACAAGAGGTTTAAAATGACTTTCTCTACCACCCCTTGTTATGTTTCTGCTTATGTAATCCGCTTGACTGCGGAAGGCGCACGCTATCTTCTGATCCGACGATGCGAGAAATCCCTGAACGGCACCTGGCAAATGGTCACAGGCGGCATAGAGCCCGGAGAAACAGCATCCGCTGCTGCATTAAGGGAAATCAGGGAAGAAACCGGGCTCATTCCTTCCACTTTGTATGCAGCCGATGCTGTGGAAACCTTCTATATGCACGCCAATGACAAAATCATTTTTGTTCCTGTGTTTGTATCCTTTGTAGAAGATCCTGAAGTGCATCTGTCTCCTGAGGAACACGACGCCTATGAATGGCTAACGTTTGAAGAAGCAAGAGAGCGTCTTGTTTGGGCCGAACAGAAACGAGTCATCACTCATATCCAACATGCTTTCATCCTCAACAAACCAAATCCCCTGCTTCTGATCAAAAGCGCTATTCCTTTACCGGAGCCAAGAATCTTCTCCGTTCATGAAGAAGTTCCTCAATCGTCAAGTTAAGCATCTTCGACACTCTCTATTGCAGAAGCTCTATATAGAAGACAGCAAGCTGCGGCTCTTCCTATCATCACTCCAAGGATGATCGTAGAGAAGAGCTCCAGTCCCAAAAACAAGGACGAACCTTCTAGATGAGGAAGCATGCCTCTCATCATGCCGATAGAGAACTTGGCAAAGAACACAGACATGGAAAGCATCAAAGGAATCCAACTGCCCGGCATTTCAATCATCTTTCTTTGCTTGTCGCATCTAGGTTTGAGGTGCTGGATATGAGAAAAGCCGGCGAAAAACCCTAATCCTAAACAAAGAATCCAAAGAAAAATCGCTAAAGAGCTCTCTCCATACTCTCCAAAAAAAGAAAATAGGGACCAGCCGAAGAAAACAGCCGGAACCATGATCAGGGCTTTGAGAGGCACGAGTTCAGTTTTTCTCGCTTTCAGTCCTCCAATCAATAAGACGGCAAACAAGGGCCATACGAATAGTGGAATATTAGTAATGATTTTCAGCATAATTTTCCAAATGTTGTTTTTTCAATACAGAAATGTCCAATTCCAAATGAGCAATTCCTATTTGCAGAGTTTTTAACCAATAGGCGCGTTTTGGCAATTGCTGTCTTAAAAATTCCTCAATCTCTTTGTATTGTTCTCGGAGCTGCTCCAATTTTTGCAGTCTCTCATGACAGTGAAGCTCCATTTGCGGCTCGGTAGATTCATCGGTGAAGAACAGCTTCAATAAAAATTCCTCGCGATGCCAATCCAGATCAGGAGGTCTTTTAAACCACTCCAAAAAAGCCATTTTTCCCAAAGGAGTGATCGTGAAAATTTCCTTTCTTCTCTCCCCTACCTGAACAGTTTCTGATACAACCTGTCCCTCTTTTGCAAGGAGCTTCAGCGTTGGATAAATCGACGCATCAGACTCTCTCCAAAAGTTATTGGTCGATTGCTTGATGATTTCTCCGATTTCGTAACCGGACAAAGAGTCGTTTAAAAGGAATCCTAAGATAACAAATCTGGTTTTCTTTTCTTTTGCCATACAGCCAAAAATACCTAATGATTAGGTATGATAGTCCAATCAGCTTCTATAAGTCAAGAAGTCCGCCGGCAAATTTAATGCATAGAATCCATCTGAAAAGCTCAGTTTTAAAGAAATTATTTGAATGTACAGATCGGCTTGGGTCCCTGTTCTTTAGGACAGGGTCAAGCGAGCTATCTATAATCTGCGGCAAAGAATTTGCCGCCCATTACCGGAGAAGAGAATCTCCTCCATGAATAGAGGAGATTCTTCGAAAAGCAGTTTGCAAACTCTTCTTTTTTGCTTTTGATTTCTAAACAAATTCACAGGAAATTATAGCGCAATTGATTTATCCATGGCTAATACAGGAGCCGTTGGGATTGAAATCTCAAATAACACGGTGCAAAATTCAGGCACTACAGGAATGTTCATTGCCAATAGCGGCACAAATAAGGAAGTTTCGATCCTGGGAAATACTTTCCAGGGATTTGTAGCTAATGCTGTCGATGCTAGCAATAGCGCCGGAACAATGTGTCTGGAACTCAATAACAATACCGCGACACCTTATGCAAATGCATATTTGATTGCTCAAACCGGCGGAACATTGAATCTTGTGACCCCAACAGGAAACTCAGGACAGTTGCAAACAACGGGAACGGTAACGTCTGTTTCTTCTTGCCCATAAGGATTTTTATTAGGAGAGTGGTTTTTGGTGAATCGAGCAGGTAGCCAAAAGCCACCTCGTGATACCAATCATCAGAAATACCCCTGCTGCATTAGAAATTCAGCATTGAGAATGCCGCCGCCGGCAGCTCCTCGAATGGTGTTATGAGATAGCGCTACGAATCGGTAATCGAGCAAGGGACAATCTCGCAGACGGCCTATAGTTACGCTCATCCCTTTCCCTGCTTGTTCAGACTCAATCCTTCTTTGCTCTCTTTTTCGCTATCTTCTTTCTGAAAGAGACCTACCATCCAAGACAGGCCATGGGCTTTTTTACCGCCCTTATCGACATCCTCCTTCTCTCCATCG
>DALYFE010000037.1:0-14389 GCA_031972195.1 Chlamydiales bacterium
CGGCGGCGGAGGAGGCGGTGGAATCAACGCTCCAGGTGGAGGCGATGCAGGATCCGGAGGCGATGGAAACTTTGGCGGCGGCGGCGGTGGAGGCGGCAGCGGCACAATGTTTGCATGTAATGGCGGCGCCGGCGGAAATGGCGGATTCGGCGGCGGAGGCGGCGCCGGCGGAAATGCCACTGCAAGCATTGGAATCGGAAATGGCGGAAGCGGAGGCAATGGAGGTTTCGGCGGAGGCGGTGGAAGCGGTAGTTCAGGAAATAGCAGCGGTATTCATGGAAATGGCGGCATTGGCGGCGTAGGCGGTGGAAAAGGCGCTGACGATGTTGGATCCGGAGGCGGCGGCGCCGGCTTTGGAGGAGCGATTTTTGTCTCTGCTTCAGGTTCTTTGACCGTTCTGGATCAATTCGATACGGCAACAGGCAATCTAGCTACAGGAGGTCCTGGGGCAACAAACGGTTGGGCTGCAGGAAACGATTGCTTTTTTCTAACAGGAGCCAAAATTACATTGGATCCTCAAGGAAGCACGATCACTCTGAACAATTCCATTGCGGATGACAGTCTTTCCTCTTTTCTAAATGCACCATCAGGCGTCACTTTGGGAACCAGTCCGGGAGCGCATATAACGATCGGCAATACGCTCTCTTCGCCCGGCACAGTAGTCTTTCCCGTTGCAAATACGTATAGCGGAGGCACTACCCTTCGCCAGGGCGTGTTGCAAATTGGAAATAATCAGTCAATGGGAAGCGGAGCTTTGATCTTTGCAAATAATGGAGCCGCTTTGACTACGACAACGAATCTTGTCATCGATAATCCGCTCAACTTAAGCTCGAATGCTGTGATCGACTCGCAAACTTTTACCCTAGTTCTCAATAATGCGATCTCAGGTCCTGGATCTTTAACGAAAAATGGATCAGGCCCACTAAACCTCCCTAATACCGCAAATACTTACAATGGAGGAACAATTCTCAATCTAGGCACTTTGGGAATAGGGAATAATAATTCATTAGGAACCGGGGCATTGACTTTTGCAAGCAACAACACCACACTTCAGGCACTTGCAGACAATCTGTCTATCAACAACGCACTTGACCTGGATTTTAACGCAATTGTCGATCCGCAATCGTTTACCATGAATCTAACCGGCCCCATCTCAGGACCAGGCTCTTTTACGAAAATCGGCGCAGGCTCTTTGATTGTTTCCAATTCTGTAAACAACTATACCGGCAACACACTCATCAATGCGGGAACGCTTGTTGTAAATGGCCTTTTGAGCAGTTCGGCTGTCACCGTAAGTGCTAACGGAACTCTTTCCGGAAACGGAGCGGTTCAAGATGTTACCGTCAATGGCATACTCGCCCCCGGGTATCAAACAGGAACATTGACCGTCAATGGACAATATACGCAATCTTCTTCAGGCACACTGAAAATCAATTACATGAGCCCTACAGATTTTTCAAAAGTAAATATCCTTGGAGCGCCGGTAGCGGCAATTGCAGGAAAACTGGTGATCGATGCCCCTCAAACTGCCCTGCCACCCCCTGCGGAAGGAATAATAATTTTCCAAACTGCAAATGGCTTTACAGGGACCTTCAGCCAAGTTTCCTCCTCTCCAATGTTTAGACCGCAAGTATTTTACAATACCGATTCTATTTCAGTGGGCCTAACTCCGGTCCTTGGACCCAAACAAATTAACACAATTAACAATACGCAGCGGCTTCCCGCCATCGGCACGAACCAGATCTATTCCTTTCTCCGCAATCAAACAGCGCGCATGCACCGCCAAATTCGCAATATCCAAACTTCAAATGCTCCCAAAAATATGGTTGGAGAATATACACAGCCTGCAACAATCCCTTCTCTAGAGGAAAATCGCGCATTTGAATCAAATAATGAATCTCCTCTGCTTGCCACAGCAAATGATCTCTCTTTGGACCATGAAAAAGAATTGTTTCCAAATCTCGAAGAACACAGAACTCTCCTTGCGGATGATTCTACGGATGCGTCCACACAGCAACAGCAGCTAAAACGTGCAATCGCCGAGCAAGAGGCGCCCTATGCTCCCCGCGGACGATTTTACATAGGTCCCAACGGAAATATCGGAAAAATCAGCGGTGTGGATTATTGGGCAGCAGGCGGACAAGTCGGAGTGGAATATGCGTTTTCTCAAGTGGGTCTTGGAAGCATAGTGAATTATACCCACAACACAGGAAGCGGTTACGCGATTGATAGCGCAACGATCAATCTATATTCAACCTATGTTCCAAAACAAATGGCTGCATTAGCCTTCAATGCAATCGTGGACTATGGCCGTCAATGGCTTTCTTTTTATACTCAAAAAGGATTTCCGGGAAATTTGGAAACTGCGAAAGGCAAACCCACCGGAAAACAACTTTCTGCGCTCTTTGGAATTGAATATACTTTTGATAAAAATTTAATCAGCAGCATGCCTACAGGGCTCCAATTTTCCCCAATGGCCACTGTCCAATATCTCAACCAATCCGCAAAGGGATACAAAGAACATGGAGCCGGCGAATTCGATCTGGAATTCAAAGGCATCGATATTGATTCGCTTGTAATGACCTTAGAGCTGATTAGTTTTTATACAAAAACATGGAACAACTTTTCCTTTTCATCGCAAATCACTCTGGGCTGGCAACGAGAATTTTTTGATTTAGCAGCAAAATGCCGGTTTAGGCCCATAGGTTTCGAGGGCCCATTCATGAGTGTTGATCTAACTCCTCCCGGCATTAATTCAGCGATTGCCGGAGCCGATCTGCTCTTTAGTTTTTATCAAAAATACAGGATAGAGGCTAACTGGAACTTCACATGGAACAATCTTTACTGGGACAATCAGTTTTATTTAGGATTTAACTATTTGTTCTAGTACGTCGTAGTTAACTATGTACTGACGAGCCGCCTGTGATTGAAAAAGCAGGCGATTTTCTCTTGATCTGATCGTAAATTGCCATCGCTTCCGAGATCATCGCTCCGGGATGCTGCAGATTTGCAGGAAGAACAATCGTATTGCCCTCTTTGGCTAAATGACGGAATGCCTCAATGTATTTTTCGGCAACTTGTAAAGACGCGGCCCTCTCTCCCTCTGAGCCGCTTAAAGACAGAGCAATCCGCTCAATGGCCACAGCGCTTGCCTCTGATAGCAATGCGATCGCCTCAGCCTCCGCTTTTGCACGGCTGATCCGTTCCGCCTGCGCTCCTTCAGCAATATTGATCTGCGCCTGCCTTTGCCCTTCCGAATCATTGATATGCGACTGCCTCAATCCTTCCGACTCCAAAATCCGAGCCCGCTTTTGTCTTTCCGCGGTCATCTGAAGTTCCATCGCTTTGCGAATATCTTCGGGCATTTTGATGTCTTTGATTTCATAGCGCAAACATTGAATTCCCCAAGAAAGGGCAGCCTGATTGACGGCCTCGACCATTTTTGCATTCAAAGACTCTCGTTCCTCAAATGTTTTATCCAAAGGAATTTTACCAATCTCGGAACGCATGGTCGTTTGAACCAGCTGCGTCAAGGCGTGCAATGGATTCTTAACGCCATAAGATGCAGCCCACGGATCGATAATTTTAACATAAACGATTCCATCGAGAATGACGCTCACGTTATCTTGAGTAATTGCAGTCTGTTCGGGAACGTCTATCGCCTCTTCTTTCAAAGAATGGCGGTAAGCTACTGTATCAATGCCAGGAACGATCCAGTTAGGGCCTGGCTCCAGCCTGCGGTTGAACTTACCAAGACGCTGAACAATCCATACCTGCTGCTGAGGAACAATGTTCGTTCCCCAATATAGAAGAGCGCCGAGAAGAACCAGAATTGGAATCAATAGCAAAATCATCATGCAACAAACTTAAAGAATAAATCTTTTTTGGGAAAGCCCCACCTAGGACTTTGATTCTTTCTTGGAGTAGAAAAGGATCATCCGATTCACTGATAAGAAGCAGTATAGAGTCTTCTTCAAGCAGCATAAGGTCAGCCCCTAATCGAAAAATCTGAACACAGGGACGATCCATCCACTTTGCAAAGACTTTTGTAATTTCCACTACCTCCGGCAAGGGAATGATGGCATCTGGGATCGGCCAACCAAGACGCTCCCATTGAAATAATGCAAATGCGGCAAGGTCGTCCGGTTTTTCTTTGGCTTCGCGATATAACCTGAGCACAGGTTTCGATCTTTCAAAAACAAATGCGGAAGGGATTGGAAGGAAAGGGTCGTTGCGGCATTGCCTGCAAACAATGCTTAAGTCCAATTCTCCAAAGCAGTGGCGGCAGCGCCCTTTCGGATCCGGAGGCGCGCACAACTCCCAGCAGCCTGAACAAAAAAGTCCGGACGAAACAGGTTCTTTGCAAGCTTCGCATAAGGGAGGGAAAATACAATCGATCCAAGCTGCAATGATCTTTTTTACAAAAGATGCCATCTTGAACCTACCCGGTTTAAAAACTCATCGATCTTTTTGCATCAGAGGGTGTATCACAACCCTAAAAAGCGGCGTTTTTTCTGTAAATTGTACTGAGGATCATTCAGTTTTCCATTAATTGAAATAGAAAAGGACTCGGTAAATTTGAAAAGGACAAATTGCTTCATATTCACAAACAAACGTAAATTCCCATCAAGGTCCATCATGGGCGCAGGATCTGATTCCAGAAAGAATTCGGAACGCATTCCTTCGCTATACGCATTGCGCAATTGAGTAAGCTGAAACACCCCATCTTTCAGTGTATAGGAAAGCGTTCCGCAAACAGGGATCAATAATTCCAAATCCAAACCGACAATCCGGCCCAGAACATCTGCAGGCAGATCAAATACGGTGTGCTCTCGCCGATAAGAATTAATGAATGTAAGTTCTCCTGCTGCAGTATATGTTTTGCTGTCGTCCAGCAATCCCTTGAAATCTTCGATTTTCAACTCTCGGATTACAAGCGGTCCTGCAGGTTCTGCCACGGCCTCTTCTCCTGCCTTTTGCAAAAGACTAGGTCTCAGCTCCGATACGATTAAACGGGGAATTGCAATCGTCCAAGGATTTTCTCCAATCCCAAGAGCCTGGATCGAATCAATCTTCATAATTCCGGCCGAATCGCTGATCTTCAAATCATAGATATGGATCCGTTCCGCTCCCAGTTCAATATGCCCCAAAAGAGTGCGGAACTGATATCCGAACAATTCAATTTGCTTTCCGCTCAATAACCCGCGAAAAGAAGGACCGCTTTCATCTAAAAATAACCTTCCCTTCAGCTCATATCCCTTCCCCATCTCTAAATCGCGAAATACTTGAGCGACTTCCGCAGGAACTACCGAAGCTAAAATTCCAAAATGGACGCGAGCGCTCCCTATCAAACAAGTCCCTTCATCTAAAGCATGGAAAGAGGCGTCAATTCCCGCGCACTTCCCTTCAATCTCATGGATTGAAAACCCTTTCCCATCCCGATAGGTCCAGTCAATGCAAAGCGGCCTTTCTCCTTTCTCTAGAGGACGGCCGGCCTCCTCAAAATAAAAACGGCCTGACAGAGCATCAGACCAGGAAGCCTCTGCGCTGACTTTAAACGATTCTCCCTGGTGTAAATAGAGCATGCTGCAATGCAGATCGTTTTTGGGACCGGAAAAAGATAGGGACAAATCCCGCACAGAGCGAACCACTCCGTCCTTGGAAATCAATCCCTCCCTGGCAAAACAAGAAAGATAGGAAAAATCGGAAGGAAATTCAAAATCAACCAACAGATCGATTCCCATTCCGGGATCAAATTCCTTCAGCGTGTTGAAACAATCCAGGTGCTTGGAAAACAAACCGATCGCATGAGGCGGCAAATAGATCCTGGAGTGATCAAACACCCACACGCTCCGGTTTAAATCAAATTGGAGCAATTCAATTTTTGCATGGAGTTCTTTGTCCGGAACTTGCAAAGCAATCCCGCTGCACAATATTCCGCGGTCCGATGAATAAGACAAATGAATTGGACCTTCCTGCTCCCACGACATGGAAAACGCCGCAAGGTCCGACGCCGTACAATCAAAATCGGCCTCTACAGTTTCTTTGGAAGAAAAACATCCCTTTCCTTCTAGCGTCCCTCGCAGCTCCGCCCAAGGAATCCAATCACCTATTTTTTCCAAATCGAGTGAAAAAAACGAACAATCCATTGCATATCGAAAGTCTTTGCCGATCATCCCTTCAAATTCCGCTCGCAATGCATTATCGTAATGGACGGCTCCCTGACAGAATCGAAGACCCGGCTCTTCCCAATGGGCCTTGCCTGACAAGAAGCACTGTCCTATTTGGCAATCTAAAAACTGCCATACTCCATCATCTTCGACAGCAAAAAAATGGAAAGGGAGCGGAGCTCCTTCCCATGTCAGATTCTGTCCATCGATAGAAAAAAAAGAAGCCCCGCCTTTGATAAAAGAGAGAGCCAGCAATGCATCGCCTTCAATAGAAAGATCTTTGAATTTTTCTGCTTGGAAAACCCCTTCCTGAAGAGAAGGAAATTCTGCGCATACCGCATAAAGAAACGGATTCATGGAAATATGAGAAGAAAGTTGCAATTTGGATAACCCATTTTTATTCCAAATGCACTCCTTAATTTGAATAGGGGTTCCTAAAATTTGGGTTCGATCGGCATCAAAAAAGCACATCCCATCTTCCCAGACGCCGCATAGACGGCCCCAATCCCAATGCGTGTTTTGATTTTCAATCCGAAAATCAAAAAGCACTTGTTCTCCCTTTTTTTCTAAAACCGGACAATAAAAGCCCATTCCATTGCCGAACTCTCCACGCGCCTGAAGGGACCAATCATACGAAGAAAATGAACCCGATGCAAAAAATCCGGCTCCCACGGAAAAAATCTCTCCATTCAAAGATTCCGGCAGTCCAAATGCCTCAAGACAAGGAGTCAGCTTTCCGTAAAATCGATCCAAATGGATTTCAAATAAGGTAGAAGGATCAACCCATCCGCGGCCGGTAAAAAACAATCCTCCAAATATCCCTTCCCGCAAATCCCAAGAAAGCCTCTCCTCTTTCCATTGCCCGGTCAAATTCGCGCGCCCCTCCGCTCCAAACAATTGGAGGGCAAACGCATTGGCAGTTCCTGAAAGGGAAGCTTCTAAATGGCGGCTATCAATATGTCCTTCAAAATGGGAAGCGCTCAAAGCCCCTTCATTAAAATGCCCTTCCCCATTCCATCCCTTGCCAATAATTGGCTCTCTATCAATACACGGGATATCAAATGAGAGAGCATCAAAAGAAAAAGCTCCCGCGTTGGAAGAAGACAGTCGAAAATCGAATGTTTCGCAATCCAGAGAAACTAAGGAATATTTTCCTGCAAATTGCTCGGCAGATAAAGTAACTTCCCAAAAAACAGTGGATTTGGGGGGCGATTGGCTCTTCTCAGTTCCGGGAAGCCATGCTCCCATCTGTGCGGCCGCATCCTGAAAAAAATCTTCCCTGGAAACCACAGCATCGGCATGCAATAAAAAAAGCCCCTTGCAGAAATCCAAGTGATTCAGTCTTTCATCAGCCATAGAAATAAGAGGGCGGAGCAAAAATCCTTCTGCAGCTCCCAGTCGGATGCAATCCAAGGCCAATGCATACTGTTCATCTTTTTGCTTTCCATGAAACAGCAATTCGGAATCTCCCAATACAGCCTTGGATTCCATCCAATGCTCTCTTGAATCCTGCAAAAAGGCCTTCCCTTCCCATAAAAGAGGAAATTGCAGCTCTTTCGCATTTCCAATTCCATCGAATTCCCATTTTGCGCCAAGACCTGCATGGAAACTAAATTCTCCCTGAAGCTCAATCCTTCCTCCCTCTAGAGGATGGATAATCCCTCTTGAAAGATCTAACCGAAATCGTTTGTCTTCTCCATCCCAATCAATCGAGCCGTCAAAAGCGGAAACTAAGCGCCCATATCCTCCTGCTTGGATATCTAAACGAGCAGATCCCCTCGCATAGACGCCCTCGTTAAAGACGAGATGCATTTGCCCATCCACTTGCCCTTGCACATCGATCCACTCCTGCAAAATCCCCATATCGAACTGATGAAACTGCGCATCCACCCAAATTTCTTTGCCCTCTCGAATCAATTCAAGATCGCACTCCGCTCCATCTTTTTTGAAAAAAAAGTTCCCGATCTGGGATGGCCAATTTCTTTCGCAAGAAAATTGCACCTCTCCCAAACCTTCTCGAAAAATCGTCCCATCCTTCATTACATACATCCAGTCGCTTCCTTCCGACAGTTGCGGCTTTTTGAATACAGTAATTCTGGGAGAATCAAATTTTAAAAATTTAGACCCTAAAGACGCTTTGATTTGTTTTGCATGCAAGTGAAACGAATTCTTCTGCGCTACATCGGCTTTCGAAAAAATAAGGCAGCCATCTTTCCAATCCACTGAATCGTAAGAAAAGCAAAGATGCTCATGGTAAAATAAATAAGCTTTAGCAATTAAGCCAAGCCCTCCTAGCGCTAAGGGCCTTCCAAAAAAAGCGCCCGCGCTAAAAATAATCAAAAAAGGGATCGCTTTTCGAATCAACATAAACTATTACATACTAAATAGGGAGATACCGTGCAATCAAGGAATCTCAAAACCGACGATGGGAAAATTCGAAAATCCCCTCTTATTTATAAACACTTAAGAGGATTTGCTTATCAGATCTTCATAGCTGGAAGCGGTCAATAATCGCTCTACCTCAGACGGATTTGAAAGCTCAATTCGAAATAGCCAGCCGCGCAATTCAGGTTCGATGTTCAAAGCGTGCGGATTTTTTACAAGGTTCTCGTTAATCGAAAGAATCCTACCGGATACCGGAGAGTAAATATCTGCAGCGGCCTTTGTAGACTCTAATACGCAAACTTCATCGCCTGCTTGAACGAGCGACCCCACTTTAGGCAGCTCGATAGCAACAATCTCTCCAAGTTCCTTTTGCGCGTAGGAGGAAATCCCAACTGTGCCGCAAGAACCCTCAACCTGAATCCATTCATGGGATTCAGTAAAAAAAACAGACTTATTTGACAAGCTTCAAAGTCCCCCAAGTTGCAGGATGTTGTTCAATGACATATTCCTCGGAAGATACAGCAAAGTGCTGAGGCGGACCGTCCGCCCGATTGATCCGATATGTAAAGCCGATTCTTGGGAAACTCAAGGGGTCATATCCATGAAGGCATCCGGTAGGAATTTCAATCGCAACGCGATAGGAACGCTCGCCGAGATCAGGCGCCACTTGAAGATCTTCAGGATGGCAAAGAGGATGAATATCTTCTCCTCGGAATCTCGTTACTTCTCTTCCGTAAAAGTTCTTTACCTGAACGGGGAAAAACACAAAATGATGGCAAAAACGAGAAACAACGCCTTTGGTTTTCAAATCACGGGTATCGAGAAACAGTTCGATAGAATCCCCTTTCCTGAAATCCCCTTCATTCACATTCTGAAAAGGAATCTTCACGGAAATCAAAAAGGCAAGTTTTTCAACATTCCAGCCTACGTAGACATCCGCAAAAGGATCTTCATCTAGAAGATCCGCCGTCGATGGAAGAAGAAAATTTTTATCGGGCTTTAAGCCATGCCGTAAATAGAAACAATCGCAGCTGAGTCCAAAAAATTGAACAGGAGACAGAGCCGGAAGATCTTCAAAAAGACTCATAATTCATTCACCTTTTCACGAATCGATGCGGACATCGATTGTTTTTTTTCAATCGTCTCCAGAAGTTTTTCGGCAAGATATCGCTGAGCATCGGAAACAATCAGTTCCTGCCCGAAAGCAATTTGCTCAAACATAGGAGCATCGGAGGGCTTTTTTTCCATCAAATAAAAAAACGCGACGCCTTCATTTGGCAAAACTCGCATCGGAGACCACTCCCCCGGAAGCATTAAAAACGCTGTTTCATTCATCCATTTTCCCTTGTCTGCACGCTGTATAAATAATTCCTCTCGAATCAATTTGAACTGTTCTGCAAGAGGAGACTGGCCAAACCCGCTCACCCAGAGCGAATCCAGAGGATCTCTTCTCAAAGCGCTCAGAGCGCTCTTTGCCGCAGGGAACATCCGGTAAGCAAAGGGAGACTGATTTTCTATAGATTTCTCTTCAAATGCAATTTCTTCGATTTTTTTAAATACATCTGAAAATACAATCCTGGCTACAGACTCCTTGACCTCGGAATATCCTTTCCAGCCGCCGTTCGAATTCTTGAACAGATCAGGCGACTTCTCCCGGATTTTCTGATATTCTTCTTGAAGAATCCGATCCGCTACCTTGACTGTCAGCCCCTTTCGCTTCGCCTCTTCAAATGTCAGGATGTGTTCAGGCTTGGAAAGGCGGACGCCTTCAATCCGATATGCGGTCTTATCATTCGCTCGGTAGCCAAGCAGTTTCTGTTGAGCGCTTTCTTCTCCGGCCGCAGCCTTTGAAAGCAAATCGCCCAAAGAATCGCCTTCGACTCTTTGAGGCAAAAATACATTCGGACCTGCAACGCAGATCAACTGCTCTTTAGAAACTTCAAATGCACCTTCTAACCATTCAGGATGAGCATCCAATATATGCAAACGGACAAAGCCGTCGACACTCAAGCGCTGCGCTGTTGAGAGTTTTTCGAGCAAGTGGAAACGCTCCTCTCGGGAAGATGCGGATTTCAGGAACGGAAAAACCGCGCGCATCCGATCCCAATTCACCTCTTCGCATTGCCAATCCCAAACCTCTTTTATCGAAGCTTGCAAAGCCGCTTTCAAAAGGGATGCATTGGCAACAGTCCCAACAAAATGTGTTTCGACAAGCTCAGGGTGGCGCATTTTCACCTCTTCCGCTGACAGATATCGGGCAGGCAATCCAAGAGGATCGTTTAAAGGAGGAGAGACCGCCTTTAAGTAGCTCTGGAATTCAACTAAATCCTGGGCATTGGCAAAACAAAACGCCTTGGGCCATCTGTAAACTCCTACCTGGGCTACTTCCCGAGCATAGGAGGAAACGTCCCGGAAGGAAAGGCGATCAGCGAACGCAGCCTGGCCGATTCCTTGAAAATAACGGCGGAACAAAAGAACCTTTTGCCATATTTCGGAGGCGCTCGATTCAACAAGCCCAAGATGGCTTAAATGCTGCTGAAACGTGATTGGAGGCCCTACTTTCGCTATTTTTCTTTGCTGCTGCATGGCAGACTGAAAATTACGGAGCAAATCGCCCTTCGCCTCTTCCAATGTGACATGGAATCCTTTCAATTCTGCAGCTTTGGCCGCATTTAAAATAAATTGCGACGCCAATTCAGCGGATTCTCGAGAAAACCGCCCGGACGCATCCAATCCAAACTGAGGATACGCAGACATGAGCAAATCAGAAAGACCGCTTTCAAGAAAATCATTTCTAAGCACGCCGTCATTGCAAAAATTTGGAACCGCCCCTGCTAAATGCCAATCCTGCTGATCGGTTGCAATAAAACGGGAGAGGGCCTGTATTTCGGAGAGCATCATCGGAGATCCGTCAATCGCGTATGCCACAACCCGGTCCTTCTGGCGCGGCTCTCTATCGGAAAGAATCGACGAAGAGACCCCGAAAAATGCAAAAGACAATATAAACAGGACGGTCAAACTCAAGAAAACAGGACGCTGAAATTTACGAAATAAGGCAATCATAGAACCTTTAGAACACTTTCCCCTGGAGAGTGTCGTTGAAGCAAGGCCCAGTTTCAACGACAGTCTCCTAAGAAAAGACTATCAAAGTAGCAAAAACTCCTTTTTTATACCAGCGCTCAATGGCCTCCCTCAGCGAGGACCGGATCTTTAAAAAAGAGGCCTTGTTAAATAATCCCCTCTACTGCTATCCTCTTCCATTATTAAAAGGAATTTTCCTATGCCCAGAACTTGCATACTTACCAACAAAAAGCCTAGCTTCGGACGCAAATATACCCTTCGCGGGATTGCCAAAAAGAAGAAAGGGATTGGATTGAAGATCACCGGCTGCACAAACCGCCGTTTTCTACCCAATCTTGTAACAAAGCGGATTTGGATCCCCGAAGAAAAGCGGTTTGCGACCCTCCGCCTTTCTACATCAGCCCTCAGAACAATCGACAAAAACGGAGTCGGGGCTGTAATCCACAAACTGCGCAAGCAGGGAAAAAAGGTTTAATAGATTTGTTGAATCCAGTATAAAGGGACGCTTTTTAAAGCGTCCCTTATGCCTACTTACAAAAAATCTTTTCCTAGACCTCCCTCCCCTCCTCCTAAAAAGAGATCTCCCTCTCTTTTTGTTTATTTCCCTTTCATCGTAGCCTGTTCCATCTGGTTTGTCTGGCGCTCGCTTACCCCTACGTTGCCGACATCGGACGAACCTCCAAAACTCTATTCCAACCAGTGCCAACAAGACCTGACCCTAACATTCTTGGAAGCAATCAAACGGTCCACCCGCTCCATCTATCTGGTGATGTTCGGGCTCAGCGACCCTGCAATCTTAAGAACGCTTAAAGAAAAAACAGATCAAGAGGTCTCAACACAAATTTACTACGACACCAAGGGATCTCCCAATCTCCACCGGATTCTTCAAAACTGTGAAATCCACCCTATTCGCCAAACGGGGTTCATGCATCAAAAACTCCTTATTCTCGATGAGGAACTGGTATTTCTAGGATCCGCAAACATGACGGCGTCCTCTCTTAGAATGCACGACAACCTCGTGATTGGTTTTTGCAATAAAAAAATCGCCGCATTCCTGAAGGAAACGGTCCCCTATACCTCCGGCCATATGCATACGTTGGTTGGCGGACAGGAAGTGGATTTGTGGATTCTCCCCGACCCGAAAGGACATGCCATCTCCGAGCTCAAAAAAAAGATACGCAGGGCCCAGAGAACCATTAAGGCCGCCCTATTTACCTTTACCCATCCAACACTGCTCGATGAGCTCATCTTAGCCCATAAACGAGGGGTTCATGTTACGCTCGTCATCGATATGCATTCCGGACTTGGGGCCAGTGCAAAAAATGTAGCTGCTTTAAAAAAAGCAGGAATCCGCATTCTATTTAGCGGGGGGGCCCAACTGATGCATCATAAGTTTGTCTATATCGATGAACAGACGCTGATTGCAGGATCCGCCAATTGGACAAAGGCCGCCTTCACCAAGAATAGCGACTGCATTATTTTGCTCAATCAGTTAACCCAGGAACAGAAGTCCTTTATGAACTATCTGTGGCGCCGGATCGCGACAACCGCCCAACCGCCTCAAGACTATAGGGTTCCCACCTAAGAAGCTCCCTCTCCTTGATCCGATAAATCTTTTTCCCTTATTATAAGCTTATGAGCGTATTTTCAATTGCACTTTCTCTTTTTCTATTAATGGACTCTATAGGAAATATTCCATTTTACATCAGTTTCCTAAAAGACATCGAACCAAGACGGCAAAAACAAATTATAATCAGAGAACTCTTGATTGCGCTCGGGATCATCTTTATCTTCGCGTTTTTGGGCGATAAATTAATGCAATTCCTGCACATTAAAGAAGATACGATTCAAATTGCCGGAGGGATCATTCTCTTTCTTCTCTGCTTAAAAATGATTTTTCCGCCGGCCCGCGATGCCAATGAAGACCTGCCAAAGACCACAGAGCCATTCATCGTTCCCCTGGCAGTTCCCCTAGTCGCAGGTCCCGGAGTCTTAGCTGCCGTGATGATCTACACCAAACAAGAGCCGAGCCATTTAGTCATGGCAGGCGCCATCCTGATCGCCTGGGCAGCCTCTCTAGTCATCCTTCTAGGCTCTTTTCCTTTGCAAAAAGCATTGGGATGGAGAGGCATTCTCGCCATGGAAAGACTCATGGGGCTTCTTCTAATCCTCATCGCAATTCAAATGTTTTTAAACGGCATACAAGGCTTTTGCCATCGCGTCAACGGTTAACCCACTTAAAATGAAACGCTACCAAGCCATTATTTCTTATGACGGCACTGCCTACTTTGGATGGCAAAAAACTAAAGCAGGACCTAGCATCCAGGAAATGCTGGCCCAAGCGATCCGGAAAATCTCCCCTGAAAGCATTTTACCCGAAGCGGCAAGCCGCACGGACCGGGGGGTTCACGCCGAAGGGCAATCCGTGGCAATCGATGTAGATGCCGATTGGAAACCCGATCTTCTGAAAAATGCTCTCAATGCCCACCTGCCGCGAGATATCCGCATTACACAAGTCCTGTCCGCCCCGCCGGATTTTCATCCGACGCTCGAGGCGACCAGCAAAGAATACCATTACCGCCTTTGCCTAGGGGCTGTTCAAAATCCAATCGATCGACTTTATTCATGGGCCGTTCAACATCCAAGAGGGATTGACCTGCAAAAAATAGAAAAAGCGGCTCAAGATTTTGTAGGAACATGGGATTTTTCGGCCCTAACAAGCCAATCCTACACAAATCCAATCTGCACGATCT
>DALYFE010000038.1:0-434 GCA_031972195.1 Chlamydiales bacterium
GGATGGTGCGATTTGTCACTGTTGCTAAGAAAGGCATTTGAGCAGGGGCATATTGCGTGAGTAGAGTTGTCCCAAGAACAAAAAATTTATTCACAACAACCTTTTTAGATGTATAAAATAGCAAAATTTTCAGGAAGAAACAAGGCCGGGAGTCGATAGCCCAGCCATTTTGGAGGTGGAGAGACGCATTCAGAACTCTTGACTGGTCTCAAATTAAGAAAAACTTGTTATCTTTGGTTGATTTTTTATATACATCATAACTAGTTGAAAATCAATATTCTACACATTGATTATTTATCAATACATGGTTTTTTTGTAAAGCAGCCGTTCCTGAAAATTGTAAGTTCAATAATTTGAAGCACTCTCCCCTAAAGAGGAGAGATTCTCCGCTCCGGTAAGGGGCGGCAAATTCTTTGCCGCAGGTTATTAGATAG
>DALYFE010000038.1:444-14303 GCA_031972195.1 Chlamydiales bacterium
AGCTCGCTTGACCCTGTCCTAAAGAACAGGGACTTAAGGCCGATCTGTCCATTCAGGTTCTTTTTCAAGAAGATCAGAAATGACAGCAATCCGCATGAAGTTCTAATACAGTTTGCAAGCAATCGATCGTATCCCACTGTCATTTTTCGATGATCGGTGCAATCAATCCGTCTGCTAGCAGCTTGACATTCGGAGCTACATCCGGAGCGATGGTTTGATTGGCTTGTTGGTTTTGGATAAATTTGTATAAGGGAGCTGCCAGGAAATATCCGGAGTGTCCATCGACAAAAGAGGTGCAGTCGATAAATTGGATGTTTTTCGATGTCAGATTGAGATCTCCCTTCCCTTTAAACCCGAGAGCTTCATCTTTTTCGGCGATTAAAAAGAGAAATTTCAATACATCGTCACGATTGGAGTGAAAGACATACATGTTCTGACATTCTTGCGTTGCATTGTAATACTGATGATTTTCTTCTATTGATTCAACATCTACGGCAGCTGCGAGAGAATAGAAGTTTTGAACAGGTTTTATTGGATGGACCTTATGCAACCCTTGGTGAAGCAATCTATTCTTGCCAACATCGGAAAGCCATTGAATTTCAGACCAGGCCATGTCGCTGAACTTATGCCAATAAACCTGATTTGGAGCTGTTAAAACTTGGCTCAAGTTTAGAGCTTTCTTTTTGCAAATTCCCGTTTCTTCCATTGCATTTTGTATAGACAGAGATTCCAAAGCGCCCAAAATAAGGCGATTGCCCATACTATGAGCTAACACATCGACCGTATTAGAAAAATATGCAAGAGCATTCAGATGTAATCGCATTCGGTTTGCGAGCTGAGTGGCATTTTTTTCGGCAGAGAAGTAATCGAATCTACTATCGCAGCCCGGCCATAGATATCCGATGACTGTATCATAGAGCGGCTTCCCAGAGGCATCTAAAAGCGTTGTGATTTGATCGTTGATTTGGCGATAAGTGGTGATGGCATCTTGGGCGCTATTGTTAAAACCGTGTACAAGCAATAAAACTCTTTTTCTCTTGAATTGATGAAAATCGATTTCAGATTCTTTTACACCTTGTTCATCAATTTCTTCTGTTTTATTGGATTCTTTGTCTGGGTCCCAAAAGGCATCTCGATCAGACATAAATATGAAACTGGATGCCAATACAATAGTAAACAAAGAAAACATACAGCCTCCTCAGACAGGTGATATACTTTTGTTTAATTTTAGCGGATTGCCGAAAATCTACACAAACAACTTTAAAAATCCGTATTTGAAGGGTTGGAAAGAACACATTCGATAAAAAAGCCGGGGATTTCCCGGCTTTAGTGTTTTGAGAGCAGTTGGGCCAGTCCGGAATTACCCCCGATCCTTTGAGGAGAGGGAGTAGTCCACGGAGAGGTTCGCTTAATCGTGAGATCAGATTTTAAAGTAGTCCTGAAGACGAATCATCCCTGTTCGAAGGAGCTCTGGTTGCCGGGCAAAACAGAATCTAAAACAATCGGCTCTGCTTCCGAAATCTTTGCCGGGTACTAGAGCAACTTTTGCCTGATTTAATATATCCATCACGAGTTCCTCACAATCTTCTTCATTGGTTTTGATGAAGAGAAAGATCCCTGCCTGAGGTTTTACATAAGAGAGGATACCCTTTGTTACGATCGGGTCTAAATATTCGCAGGCGATTTGAAGGCTTTTGTGAACAGCTTGGACTTGGTCGGCGATGAGCTTTGGATTTTCAAGAGCAAATAGAGCAGCATGCTGGCCAATTACACTAGGGCAGCAAATGGCCCCATCTTGAACGGCTGCAAATAGGGTAATGAGATGTGTGTGGGCAACGGTAAACCCGATTCGCCAACCGCTCATTGAAAAATCCTTCGAAAATGAGCCTGTACGAATGACGAATGGGGAACTCGGAATAAGGGGGGTTCCTGAAAAAAACTCCGCTTCGTAAATGTAGTTGTCATACACTTCATCCAAGAGAAGATATATTCCATGAGACTCGCATAGATCTTTAATTGCGACGATTGTTTTTTTACACAAACAAATACCGCATGGGTTTGAGGGATTTGAAAGGATCACTATTTTTGTCCTCTCTGTGATTGCTTGTTTTATTTGATTGATATCGAACAACCATTTGTTTTCATGTTGAATAAATGCAGGGACGAATCGTGGCTTCCCTTTTGAAAAGTGGATGATGTTTCGATAACTGGGATAATTTGGAACGGGAATGATGGCCTCGTCACCCTCTTTCAATAGGGTGAGGCAAATGTTTGTGATGCCACCGAGAGCTCCATGAGTGATGAGTATATTTTCTTCTTTGAGAATAACGTCATATTTTATCGAAAGATCGAATGCAATTTTTTTCCGAAGAGAAGAAAGTCCTGAACCATCTTGGTAGTAATCTACTGTATCTTCCTGCAGTAGTTTTGCAATGTAATCTTTGATGAGTTTTGGCGTGCCTCCAACTCTGACCGTTCCTTGAGAAAAAGAAATCGAGTCGGGCCTGCTTTTTGAAATAGATTCAATTTTTTTGTATTTGGGAAGTTCTAAGTGCAACATAATAAATTCCTTCAATTTTTTTTTGGTTTAGATAAAAAATATGAGTAACGGAAATATTATATAGCCCAAAGGGCCGCAGCGGCCGCCTGGAATAAAGAAATGGATTTAAGAGAAATTGAACTGAATAAACTCACCCAGTGCATCAACTGATTGGATGTTGTGGTTGTAGTTGCGTTCATAGCCTGTATTGTACTAGATTGCCTTCTTGAAATCAAGATACTACGGTTTCATCCAGTTGAGTAGCGTAAATAGTACATAATTGAGTTTTAGGGAGCTGAACTTTGTGTTGTATGTCACTAAAAAATAAAAAGCTTCATTCGTAAAACGGAAGCCTTAATTTGAATGGACAGATCGGCTTGGGTCCCTGTTCTTTAGGACAGGGGCTTGCGAGCTACCTATCTGGTCGGGCTAAGGAACTTAGCCCTCCTTACCGGAGCGGAGAATCTCTCCTCTTTAGGGGAGAGTTCTTCAATTGTCCCGTGCATGTAAGAGAACTCACACCTAAAGAATTTTTTTGGATGAACTGAAATGCTTTTGTTGCTAAGCTTCTCTCAAAATTTTTAAGGTTCATAACTTAAGGAGTATTTTTAATGACGAGTGCGATAAGAGCTCTTTATGCCTTTAGAGGAACAGTTATTCCGCTCAGCAACAATATCGATTCTTCTGCGAGATTCTTTTATTCGAAAGCATTACCCAATAGATCTTTGAGAAGAAGGCCTCTGCAAGCAGAAACAGCGGGTGCAGATCCAAAGCAAGAGACCTATAAGGTAGCTCTAGATGTTCTGCGCGAACCGCAACAGTCTGCTCGATTGGAACAAGATCCGGGAACGCGAGTAGAGGGAATTCGGAAGATACGCCAAATGAGAAGCGCGCAAGATACGAACGAGCCTATTCTTCCCATGATAGCTGGCGCAGCATTTGGCGAGCATCCAACTTATACTCGTAAGAGTTCCAATCGGAGCGATGACGGAAATAACATAGGTGTTAGTAAGAGCGATTGTGGAACCAGATTTGTCAGCGTCAGCCCTTCTTGGGATCATTGCTCTGATCCTGGAAGTGAGGATGAAGAAGGCCGCTGCAAGCAGAAACGGCGAGTGCAGATCCAAAGCAAGAGACCTGTAAGGTAGCTCTAGATGCTCTGCGCGAACCGCAACAGTTTGTTCGATTAGAACAAGATCTAGGAATGCAAGTAGTAGAGGGAAGTCGGAAGATACGCCAAATGAGAAGCGCGCAAAATGCGAACGAGCCTATTCTTCCCAGGATAGCTGGCGCAGCATTTGGCAAGCATCTCGTTACATCTAGGAAGCATTCCAGCGATAGCGAGCATCCAACTTATATTCGTAAGAGTGCCAATCGGAGTGATGAAGAAAATAGCGTAGGTGTTAGTAAGAGCGATTGTGGAACCAGAGTTGTCAGCGTCAGCCGTTCTTGGGATCATTGCTCTGATCCTGGAAGTGAGGATGATGATTTTTGAAAGTTTTTCCCATCGAAGCTAATCAGAGTTTCCTTTTTCTCTTTTACCAGGCTTAACCGCTGCAGAAAATCTTACTGATGAAGGAGTTCGTTCTAAAGCAGACGAAAAACGTCAGCTTTTGGATTTAATGTTTCAGAACTTTTAATTGGATGAATATCCACGTGAACTTATTTGGTTCTTTTAAAAATTCGAGAAAACAAGCGTACGAAGAAGTCGACACCTGCGCTTAGGCCTTTTATCGTCCATTCAACGATTTCCATAAAAATAAGATCGAGAAACATAAGTCCAGGGGCTATTCTTGTTTTCATTATGTCAGAAATGATTTTTTTTCGATTGAAGTCGAAAAATAAAGCCAGGTTCTAGAACCTGCCTTTATTGGAGATGGAGAGACGCATTCAGAACTTTTCAGGGCAAAACCTTCTTCGACCTGCGTTCACAAAAGACGCTGATAGACTTGATGAAAACAATTTTGGCAAGGGACTGTGAAGTTAACCGGTATAGATAAAATACAATGGAATCCCTGAGCACGAAGGATGGTAGCCATTTTTTTGTAATGAGATCTGGAGGTAAAGTCGTTTTCGATGATAATTTTACTCACTCCATTCAAAATAGCTGGGAATTCCGAAATAATAGGGAAAAAAGCACCTTCACAATCGATGACAAGTGTAGTGAAGTTTCCGTGTTTTTTAATAAAATCTTGATATTTTATCGTTTTGACAGGGATCGATCCTTTTTTCTTTTTTGCATGGGTATAAGAGCCCAAGCCGTTTTCGATGAAAAACAAAGGCTTATTGCTGAGAGCGGCATCTTCAATCTCAAAATGAAAACCATGAATTAAAGAATGAAAGTATAGTTTATTTACAAGGTTCGTGTTGCATTCGATAACGACCAATTGTTTTTGAGGATTGCGGAGGATGGAAGCAATTACACAAGAACAACGGCCAATATTGCCACCGAATTCTAAAACGCGTTCTTCTGGCTCAATAAAACTAGCACACAATAGTTGTTCCATCTGTTCTTCTTGAAGCGAGGGTCCAAAAGAAGGAGCTAAGGTAGATTGAATCGCGAGAAACTTTTGTATTTTGTCCATCAGAATAAACACTTCTATATTCGATGGTGAAAGGCAGTGTCAAGTATTTAGAAAAGCCCAGAAAATTTCGAGCTTTGTATTTTTAGAGATGGAAGTAGAAGTTTTACGCTGAGTCAAAATAAAAAAAGACCGAGAAATTTTCCCGGCCCTATTGGAAGTGGAGAGATGCATTCAGAACTTTTGACTGGAGTAGAATCAAGATCCCAAGTGTATTGAATTTTTCTAATCGAGCGAAGAGGACTACCTGATAGAAAGTTAATGGGACTCCAGTGGATGGAACGAGCACCTTGGAAAAAGAGCGGGGGTATGCTCCTTAAATAGAAGCGGTACCTGTTCATATTTATGGAAAATCGTCTTAAGGAGAGACTTAAAAAAAAATCCCCATGGCTTGACAATTTTCATCTTTTAGGTTACGTTACCATGTTATTAAAGTTACTTAATCAAAAAGAGGTTCGTATGACTCAAATATCCAACGCCGAAAAACAGGCTCGTTTCCGTAAAAAAGAGCAACTTAAGCGTGAGGCAGACAAGATCTTCTATTTATGGGTGGGTTCGCCTATGAGATATCGATTTTCTAAAAGAACAGAAGCAGAAGTTCGTCATGCACTCGATGAAGCGGTGGCGCTTCCGTCTGATTGGCAAGAAGAAGATTACGAATATGCAAAAAGAAAACTTGGGCAGTATTATCTAGATTTAACCTCATCCGTAGATCAAATAGCTAATGATATTGATGGTGACAGGGCTGCTTATCTAGTCTCGCTCGATAAGTCAGCCGATCCATTCAAATTTCATGCAGATAATAAAGCTGCGATAGAGGGAGCATGGGCTTTGGCTTCACATATAATCTCTGCGCTGAAAATGTCCAATTGTAATGATGCAGGTCGGGCTGCTGCCTTAATGGAAGCACTGCGCTTTGTTGGACGATCCCTGATAAGCAATCGGGAAGTTCATTGCTCTCAGGCGACAGCCTTATGTTTGGCAAGTATCGGCCCTCAATATGACCGTCCTGAGTGGTTTGCAGAAAAGCTTGCTGAAGTAATCAACCAGCAGATTAGTCCAAGTCTCGCTCGTGAAGTGGGACAACGCTTCATTAAGGATTATAGCAAGAACAGCTTAGCTGAAGAAAAGGTTACTTTGTAACTCTAAGAGTAAAGGTTTGATTTAAGATAGTGTATATCTATATTATATTTTTTAAAAATTGGATGGTGTTCGTGGAATATTTGAGAGTTGTAAAAAACATAGAAACAGAAGATGAGTTGTTGGACTATTTAAAGGGATCTGAAGAAGGGGAAACGTGCGATTTTAATGTCGCCCTGCCAGTAAAAGGGGATCAGTCAGCAGCCATCAATTCCAGTAAATCAGATTTTATGGGTGTATGCAAATTACTTGGAGCGTTTGCGAACACCAGTGGTGGGATTCTTTATTTAGGGGTAAAAGAGAAGAACAGCCTGTTTGCGGGCATAGTTGGCATCGAATTAGATAATTGGGAACAGTTTCAAAAGCACTTGTTTGAGAAACTACGATCTGTCTTTGATCCCGTAATAGAAGGGATCTTCATGAAGCGAATACTGCTAGATAACGGTAAGTATGTTGTAGTGATTATCTGTCCAGAATCAGATTATCTTCATCAATTAATACTTGATGGTCAACCTGCAACGTTTTTAAAGCGTGTGGGCCCAAATACCGTCGCAATGACAGCAGCCGAAGTTACGGCAGCATGTATAAAAAAGGACAAAATTAATAAAGTAGCGAATTATAGAAAAGAACGGATTGATAAACTTCTCCTAGATCCATCGGGTTTTGGTATTCAACCACCCTGCCTAATTCTTCACGCAATCCCTGATCAGCCAGATATTGTACTAAAAACAAGTGAATGGGAATTTAAACAACGGTTTAGACACGCATTAGATTCTTTAATAGGTAAAGATGGGGGAGGCTTGATTGCATCTACCGATCGATTATGTGCTGAAGGAATAAGGTTCTATACAGATTCAACAAGACACTTGTTAATTACAAAAAAGGGTGGCATTGAGCTTGTTTGCAATATTGAAAGTAGCGTAGACGAATCAGTAATTCATTTTGGTGAATGGACAAAACATTCTTTGGCCTTGATAAGTCAACTATTGGCTCAATTAGCAATTGAAGCTGAAGCGTGTCAATCTTGGCGATTTGCTCTGACTCTTATCGGTGTAAAAGGGAAAAAATTGCGAAGAGGCGTTGGAATATTTCCGTTTACGTCGAATCGATCCTTGCCACAAGATAGATATGAGCTTGATTTTATTAAAGTAGAAGCTTCCATAAGTGCAAATGAGATGTTTTTACAAATAGAGGAAAAGTATCACTCTCTACTGGAATCTGTCTGGCATGATGCGGATGCAGAAATGCCTAAACTACATCGTCAGAGCGCCTATAATCAGGTGTAAGTGCTAGGTCTGATGCTCATCCGTAATAATGATTGATTTTTCATAGAGATGGGGTAAGCAATCTTGCTTGATTCTAAACTTTGTGCCGTGATTGTGGCCTGTGCGTGCATCAAAGTCGACAAGGATCTTACCCTCTTCAAGGGCCTTAAGGAAGCCTTCAAAGGAGAATTTCTCAAGCATCATGACCTTTTGGAAGTGGTAGAACTCTTTGTTTTCTTGTTTTTTTACCTTAGCTTGCACGTAGAAGCAATTTAATAGCTTTACACCCGCTTTGTGCTCTAAATCGTCAAACCCCCAGTAAGGTTGTGGATCGAGCTCACCGAATCCGACCTTTTTTTCTACCGAATCCAGCCAATTAGAATGACGAGATCCGACGCTGTTTGAATCAAAGGATACCAATACTTTCCTAGCTGATCTATCAACGAGAACCATAAAGCCACGGTCTGATCGACTTTTGGCATTGATGGTTTGACGAAAACTCATTTCGGTTTGTGGGTAGTCTTTGCCTGCTTGCTTATGCAGCCAGCCGTATTTTAGAAGAAAAATTTGAGGAACAAAGTGTAGAGCCCTTGGAGAAGGCTCCATATGGAAAAGGGTTGTTAGTGATTTGGTGGTTAATCGCTTGGCTTTTAACTCCCATTCGGCAGCGTTTGGGATAGGTAGATTGTTTTCAGAGATGCCCAATAGTTCTTCTAGGGTATTGCCGATGCCTCCGTGATTGCCATGACGCATGTTAGGGACAAATCCCATTTGCTCAATTTCTTTGAGGCGCTTAATTAGTTCATCTTTTGTGTAAATAATTGGATCGTTCATTTGAAAAATGTCATTTGTGAGCGGTGTGATTTAATACGATTGCGAGCCATTTCACAATAGTCGGGAGAAAGTTCAATGCCTGTGTATTTTCGACGTAAATTGATGGCTGCAATGGCTGTCGTTCCAGAACCCATAAAGGGGTCTAGTACAGTTTCGGCTTCCGTAGATGCAATGATTCGTTCTATTAACGCAACAGGAAATGCTGCAGGATGCTCATTTTTAAGTTCTTGAGTAAATTCCCAGACATCTCCATGAGCATTTGCCTTTGCTGCCAGTTTGAATTTTGGTTTTGCAATAAGGTAGATTACTTCGTACGTTGGGAGAAAGTACCCTGGATTGAAGTTAAATCCTCCTTTGCGTCTCCAAATGATGATTTGCCTCACAGGGAAGCCAGTAACAATATCGGTTCGATCCTGTAATAACCCATTTTGTACTCGCCATTTATGGTTATAAAATATAGCGCCCGTATCTGGTATTATTCTCAACATCTCTTTTAGACAATTTCTTTGCCATTCGACATATTTTTCATGAGGTAGACAATCATCATAATGAGTATACCCATTTTGAAGGGCTGCATTTGCCCATTTACCACCTCGACCATCCTTTAGCCCATTTCCTGTGGAATTCTTGATGTTATATGGAGGAGAAGTAACGACCAGGTCGATAGATCCATCGGGGATTTGTCGCATAACGTCGATAGTATCGCCACAAATGATTTGATCTTCAAAGGGAACGATTTCTTGAGGTGGCATGTGATTTGCAGCTTTTAATGAACTCATGCCATGCTCCTGGTATGGTTTTCTCTAAGCTCTTTCAATATCAATTCGATATTTACTAGTGTACTATTTTCGGCTCTGATTTTAATGTCATTGAATTGAACACGATCGCCATGAGATGTGTGAAAGAATAGCTTTTTTACAAAGCGCAAGGTTGAAGAATCATCTTGATGTTCACCATCATGAAACTTTTGGAGATACAGTCTTTCAACTTGGCTATTATTTGGTGTTACCAAGATCCATAACTCGTTATCGTTTAGCTGAAGCTCAAAGGTAGAGGAAGATGTTCGGTGATTATGTCAGGATTAGATAAAAAAAGCAACGATCTCATTGGTAACAGTCCGAAGGCCGTTGTGGAAAAAGGTATCAGTAAAAGTGAAAGCTTTAGATCTAGAGGGATTGTCTCTTTTAGCATCCTCAATTTCTCTCCAAACGGATACTTCACGCAGATTCGTGAAATGTTTAGAACGACCAGTTTGTATCTTTGTGCGGGAAATGGGTTGTTCAAAGTGAGACTGTGGTATATTCCAAAAGCGCAAAGCGGCATGAAGTACCTGGTGAGGATCATTATATCACGGCTAGCGCGGTGCTAAACTTAGCTTCTACAGCTAGGGAAATCTTTGAAAGTTCTGAAGCGACCGAAAAACGGCAACTTTTGCATTTAGTATTTCAGAACTTGCAACTGAGAGGAGTAAACCTCTCAGTTGTAGTGGCTGAACCGTTTTTAACGATGGTTGGATACAAGGAGCATCCAACCAATTGGAGGTGGAGAGAATCGAACTCTCGTCCTTAGCAAACGCCATATCGATGACTACATGCTTAGTGCCCTTTGGTAAGTCGACCTTGCCGGAAGGCGCCCCGCTTGGGGCCGACTGAACTGTTTATAGTCTCGAACTCCCGCCAAAACAATTCAAAAGAGCGAGGTTCATACCAAGATGTATGACGGTGGAACTCTGAAACTCTCGGTCAGATCTCAGGCCACCGGCTACCCTAGGCGGTTAAGCCGCGGCTAGCATTCCAAAATCGTTAGATTCTGCAATTATGGTTTTAATCGGATTTTTTAGGAGGCCAACCGATCATCCTCCGCATGCCACCCATACTTTGCTTCCAAGTCGAAACCTTGACACCCCCGCTTTGGACACTGCATTAGAGCCAATGTCCAAAGCGGGGACGTTAAGCAGCAATGGATTACAGACCCATTATAATGCATCTAGCGATTTTTATAAAGGGGGTTCCATTTTAGGGGCTTAAGATGTAGAATCATCCCTTTTATCAGGGGTTGTTTATGTTCCGATTTGATCAAGATGAGACTTTTCCTCTTAGGGAAGAGCGGATTTTGCGCTTTTGGCAAGAGGGGAAAATGTTTGAAAAGTCGGTCAATCATAGGAAAAATCAGCCCATCTTCTCTCAATATGATGGCCCCCCATTTGCCACGGGGCTCCCTCATTATGGCCATATCTTGGCAGGAACGATCAAAGACGTAGTCCCAAGATACAAGACGATGAAGGGTTTTTGCGTGCCCCGCCGTTTTGGGTGGGACTGCCATGGACTCCCTATTGAAAATGAGATTGAGAAGGCAAAAGAGCTCTCAGGCTCCTCCGCGATTGAAGAGTTCGGAGTGGCCCGGTTTAACGAAGAGTGCCGAAGCATTGTGCTTCGCTACACCTCGGAGTGGAAAAAAACGGTCGATCGGATGGGAAGATGGGTCAGTTTTGATAACGCCTATCGGACAATGGACCCTTACTTCATGGAAAGCGTCTGGTGGGTCTTTCAACAACTGTACAATCAAGGGCTGGTCTATGAAGGGTTCAAGGTGATGCCTTTTTCCCAGAAATTAGGCACTCCTTTGTCCAATTTTGAGGCGAACCTCAATTATAAGGACGTCGATGATCCCTCTGCTGTTGTGGCTTTTGAATGGATCGATGAACCGGGAACCTACTTTTTAGCTTGGACGACGACTCCATGGACCCTTCCGTCGAATTTGGCTTTGATGGTAGGTCCGGAGATTGACTATGTCAAAGTACGGGACCCGAAGACGGCAAAGCAATATATTTTGGCAGCGGGCCGGCTGCAGGCGCATTTCAAAGAAGAAGTGGAAGTTATAGGGCGTTTTAAAGGGATCGAATTGGAAGGGAAGCGGTACCGTCCGATATTCCCATTTTTTGCGGATCGGGACGGTGCATTCCGAGTGATCCTTGAAGAATCGGTATCATTAGAGGATGGAACGGGGATCGTCCATTCAGCTCCGGCTTTTGGAG
The DNA here is from genome assembly GCA_031972195.1 of Chlamydiales bacterium. Classification (GTDB taxonomy): domain Bacteria; phylum Chlamydiota; class Chlamydiia; order Chlamydiales; family SM23-39; genus DALYFE01. The sequence goes on from DALYFE010000038.1 coordinate 11,839, forward strand.
AGGTCGACTTTTTCGCCTGCAAGAGAGAGGGGATTGAGCTTGTTTGCCCGGTAGATGCCAATGGAAGGTTCACAGCGGAAGTGCCTCCTTACATGGGCCGCTTGGTGAAAGATGCGGATAAAGAGATCTTGCGCGATTTGAAAAAACTAGGTTCTTTGTTTTACCAAGGGACAATTCGGCACCGCTATCCGTTTTGCTGGCGCTCCGACACGCCTTTGATTTATAAGGCCGTGCGAACCTGGTTCGTTGCTGTAGAAAAGATCAAAGAAGATCTTTTGGATGCCAATGCGCAAATTCATTGGGTTCCGGGCCATATTAAAGAGGGCCGTTTTGGAAAGTGGCTGGAGAATGCGCGCGATTGGGCCATTAGCCGGAACCGATATTGGGGAACGCCAATTCCTATTTGGAGAGGAGACCGCGGCAGTCTCATTGCTGTCGGAAGCATCGCCCAGCTTGAGGAATTGAGTGGCGCGCAAGTAACCGACTTGCATAGACATCTCATCGATGATTTGACCTTTGAAAAAGATGGGGAAGTCTATCGAAGGATCCCGGAAGTATTCGATTGCTGGTTTGAATCGGGATCGATGCCTTACGCGCAAAATCATTTTCCCTTCGAAAATAAGGACTTGTTCCATAGCACCTATCCGGCAGATTTTATTGCGGAAGGTCTGGATCAGACGCGCGGTTGGTTTTACACGCTCACAGTGCTATCGGCTGCTCTATTCAAGAAACCTGCGTTTAAAAATGTCCTTGTCAATGGCATTCTTCTTGCAGAAGATGGCAATAAAATGTCCAAGAGTCTGAAGAATTATCCGGATCCGGAATTGGTCATTGGAAAATTCGGAGCGGATGCCGTTCGCCTTTATATGCTCCATAGCCCTGCCGTGAGGGGAGAGGATCTTCGATTTGCAGAAAGAGGAGTCGAGCATATTTTAAGACAAGCGCTGATTCCGTTTTGGAATTCCTATGTCTTTCTTGCGATGTATGCAAAAATTTATCACTGGCATCCTCATTCCATTGGAAAACCTGATTGCTTAATCGACCGATGGATTTTGTCGATGACCCAAAAATTGATCCGCGATGTAGAAGAGGGGATGGATGTTTATGAATTGAACCGAGCTGTTGAGCCTCTCGTCGGATTCGTCGATCAATTGACCAACTGGTATATCCGCCGCTGTCGAACCCGTTTTTGGGCGGATGCAGACACTCCGGATCGCCGCCAAGCCTTTGAAACGTTGTACACGGTGCTGCTCCAGCTGGCAAAAGTATCGGCTCCATTCATTCCTTTTTTAAGCGATGCCATCTACCAGGAGTTAAAAACCGAGGCAATGCCTGAGTCGGTCCATCTGTGTGATTTCCCGCAATATGATGCATCTCTTCGCGATGAACCTCTTGAAAAAGAGGTAGAGGCGGCCCAATCGGCAGTAAGCTTAGGGCATGCGCTGCGTAAAGAATATAAGCTGAAGGTGCGTCAGCCTTTATCAAGAGTGCATCTCATCACGGCAAATAGTGAATTGCTTGGTTCTTTGAAAAAGCAGACGCAGCTGATTGCAGATGAGTTGAATGTGAAGACCATTGAATTTCACAGTGATGAAGGAGCTTTTGTTCAGTGGCTCTCCAAGCCAAACTTTCCTGTTCTTGGCAAAAAAATCGGTAAATTTATGCCTCAGGCTCAAAAGGCGATCCAAGGGTTGGACCGAAAACAGATTCAGGTTCTTTCCCAAGGCGGAAAGGTCCACATGGACTTGGGTGCAATAGCCATTGACTTGGAAGCGGAAGATGTTCAGATCGAGCGTAAAGTCAAAGAAGGGCTTGCCGCCGGCAATGTCGGCGATTTAACAGTGGCATTGGACACGACCTTAAACGAGGAGCTGCTCATAGAGGGACTTGCTCGTGAGCTGGTGAATAAGATCAATACGATGCGGCGTGAAATAGGCTTTGAAGTGACCGATCGCATCAAAGTCAAGATGCAGACAACAGAGCGCGTTGTCTTTTGTTTTTCAGAGCATAAAGACTACATTCTCAAAGAAATTTTGGCTGTCGATGTTCGTTTCGAGGCATGCGAGGGCGTGGCTTGGGATCTTAATGGCGAGCCCACAGTCATTGCGATTGAGAAGGCATAAGAAAAGCCTCTTGTCAGAGGTCCTTTAGGCAATCGTGCATGCACACCAACCCTCTTTTGAGGAGCCGGGGAAGGTAACAGCCTCTCCGGTAAAAGTGTGTTCTACAGCTTCTTTGATTTTTTGATAGGATCCGGGGGCGCTAGAGATCTTTTGCTTGCACAAGTCGCATAGATCGATGTGAGCGAGTGTGGCTGCTATGATGATTTCAAGGTTTTCGCTTAAACGTAATTTTCTTCCTAAAATCTCTTCATACGCATCTTCTACATGCTGGTGAAAGTTGCGAATGGCTACTAGGCCTTCTGTTGACATAAATTGATTATTGGCTTTTTTGAATATTAAAAT
>DALYFE010000039.1:0-13722 GCA_031972195.1 Chlamydiales bacterium
ATGAACGTCGCAGAAGATTTAGGCTATGCTTATGAACCTGTTGGGAGTTTTTCTTAATCTCCTCTGTTCAGGATAAATCACCAAGCAGGTAGAATGAGGGGAAGGCCCTCATGCAAAAGCAACCTGAATTCGTACGAGCATACCTTTCGGCGGCAAAGGCTCTTTTAAAAGCCAAAGCCGTCAAGGAGCCTGTTTTTTCCCGCAGTACCTATCAGGTTGAGGTTCAAGATAAAAAGACGAAATATTTTCCGTTTCTTCAAATTAAAGAAAATGGAGAGGTTTCCGATTGCTTCTGCTCTTGCGAACGATCAGAGTCGGGGAACGGCTGTTCCCATCTGGCTGCTGCCTATCTTCGCATTTTTAATGGCTTTGAAGAGCCGCTCCATGTCCGGTTTAAAAAGTCTCTATGGAACCGCCTTTTTCAGATGGCGGCAAAACGGCATGGCTATGGACCTGATTGTTTAACAAAAAGCAAAGAAGGGATCTATAGCTGCGGCTCAAAAACAAAAAAACAGTTGTTTTCCATTGAAGCTGCCACGGTTGTATTGAAAAAGCGGTTGGCTGCGATCATATCCGAGGGCAGCGAACAGACGGAAGAAATATCACTTAAGTTCTCCAACTGGTCTGCAGATGAGATCGGAGCGCTGAAAGCGGGCAAGGGAAGCCACGCGCTGCGCTATGAACTCTCTTTTTGGTCCGACATTGCAAAATGGCTGATGATCCTTTCCGAGCAGGACGTCTCCTATAAAATCTCTTTTGCCGGCCACCCGATCCCTCATGAAATTGCGATTGATTTCCCCAATCTTAAAATCTGGTTTTATGTTGCTGAGGTCAATTGGCCTTGGCTGATCCCCGGATTGTCTACGGTTCTTTCGCCTTTGCAAGTATTTGATGTGCAAGAAGAGATCATTGAGCATATCGCATATGATCCGGTCAAAAAGCGTCTGTTAATTAAAAGGCAGGGCGCTTTGCCTCAAGCCAAGCCAGAGCTTGGAGGATATCCGGTCGGCGACTGGTTATTTGTAGAGGGCAAGGGGTTTTATCGACGCCGCAGCTCTCCGCTTTTTCAAAAAGATGAAATCCCTGAAGGAAAAATTACTGAGATCTTAAACCAGGCGTATAAAGACCTGCAGCAATTTCTTCCCATTTATCCGGATCCTATCAAAGCCCATTATCAGCTCCGCTTTGATCCGGAAGAAAATTTACATATTGAATGCTATCTTCTTGAGCCCGGCGATTTAAAATCAGAACAATCCGCCTGTTTTATTCCTTGGGCGTACATTGACGGAAAAGGATTTTACCGCGTTGAAGACTGGATTTTTGATGGAAAAGAAAAGATCGTTCCAAAACAGGAAGTTGCAGACTTTATCAATCGGCATCGAGTTTGGCTCCATCAGTTTCCGGGATTTCAAACCCATCTTGGAAGTTTGGAATCGCATCTGATCTATCAGCTCAGCGATGAAGGGGAGCTGACATTTCAGGCAGAGCTGAATTTCCCGGAAGGGTATGAGGATGCCCGTCATTTTGACGAGTGGGTCTACTTGCCGGGATTTGGATTCTACATGAAACGGGAAAGCTCAGGCAGGCTTCCCTTGCATCCGGGACTTCGGATCGGAAAAGAAGAGATTTCTAATTTTATCGCTTCCCATCGAGAGGAACTGGAGCAGGTACAAGGGTTTTTCAGCGCTGATGCGCCGATTGGAAAAATGGGGCTTTCGATCCGTCTCAATGAAGAAGGATGCATTGTGATTTCTCCGCAAAGAGAATACGCGCCGGGAGTGGACCCAAAGCAAATCCGTCTTTTTGGCGATTACCTCTTTGCCCGGGGGCGTGGATTTTCTGAAATTCCTCCTGCATCGCGCCTACCTGAGCGATTCCGCGAACAAGTTGTGATCACGGCCTCTCAAGAAACGACCTTCCTCGCATATGAATTAGATCCGTTGCGGCCCTATGTCGTAGATATTGATCCCCGGTTGAAAAAACCCTCCGAACTGAATTTAAAAATCCGCCGCATTGTGAAAGATCGCAATAAGCGCTCTCAAGAGTGGCTTGTGGATTTATTTTATCAATCGGAACTGGGGAGTGTCGAGCCTTGCGCGATTTGGGATGCCTATCAGGAAAAGCGGCGCCACCTGTTTTCTTCGGCAGGCCTTTTGAATCTCAAAGATATCCGATTTCATTGGATTCGGCAGCTGCCTAAACGGCGCATTGATCGAAAGCGGGGGATGATCCGTCTTAATACATTGGAATGGATCCGTTTGTCTGCTTTTGAGCAGCTGGAAGCTCCCAAGGGCGCAGATCCCGAATCGGAAGAGACCCGCCATTTATTGGAAGAGCTTCAATCCCTTGAAACGGATCGAATCCTCGATATTTCCCAACTAAAGGCCACGTTAAGGCCTTACCAAGAGCATGGCCTCTCTTGGCTTTGGTTTTTATACTGCCATGGCCTGTCCGGTCTTTTATGCGATGATATGGGGCTTGGCAAAACCCACCAGGCGATGGCGCTGCTTGCAGCGGTCTCCTATGGCAATGTGGGCAAAAACCATAAATATCTCGTCGTTTGCCCCACTTCCGTGATCTATCATTGGCAGGAGCTGTTGAAGCGATTTCTTCCCCATATCCGCGTATGCACCTACTATGGACTGCAGCGGACTTTGGAAGATTTTGAGTCCAATTATGATCTGGTGCTCACCTCCTATGGGATTCTTCGAACGGGGAATGAGGATTTGCGTACCTATGCTTTTGAAGTTGCGATCTTCGATGAGATTCAAATCGCCAAAAATCAAGCCTCCCAGACGCACAAAGCGCTTCGCTCTCTTCATGCATCCATGCGGCTTGGATTGACCGGCACTCCCATTGAAAATCGGGTCCGGGAGATCAAATCCCTCTTTGATGTTGTGCTCCCTTCCTATATGCCAACCGATGCCGTCTTTTCCGAGCTCTTTGTCAATCCCATTGAAAAGCTCGGCGATGAAGAAAAAAAGATATTATTGGGAAAGCTGGTCAAACCATTTATCTTGCGGCGTAAGAAAAGTGAAGTATTGACTGATCTTCCCGAAAAAATTGAAGAGATCGCCTACTGCGATTTATCCCAGGAACAAAAAGAGCTCTATTCCAAAGTGGCCGATCAAATGCGCAGCACAGTTTACCGAGAGCTCAAAGATCCCAATAAACCCATTTCTTATATCCACGTATTTTCCGCGCTCACTGCTTTGAAGCAAATCTGCGATCATCCGGCGCTCGTCCATGGAAAGGTGAAGACCTATCAAGAGCATGCATCCGGGAAATGGGATCTGTTTGTCGAGCTGCTCGCAGAGGCTCGGGATAGCGGGCAAAAAGTGGTGGTCTTTTCCCAATATCTTGACATGCTTGCAATCATTGAGTCCTACTTAAGAAAAAAGGGGATAGGGTTTGCATCTATTAAAGGCTCTACTCGCGACCGCAGCGAACAGCTCCGCAAATTCCGCGAAGATCCGGAATGTTCGGTATTCGTCGCATCTCTTTTAGCCGCAGGGGTCGGGATTGATCTGACTGTGGCCTCTATTGTGATCCACTACGATCGCTGGTGGAATCCCGCTAAAGAAAACCAGGCAACCGACCGGGTCCACCGCATCGGGCAAAATCGGGGTGTCCAAGTATTCAAGCTGGTGACGAAAAACACCATTGAAGAGCATATCCATAATCTGATCGAAAAGAAGAAAGGCCTTCTCGAAGAAATTGTTGGCGTCGAAGATCAATTAAATTTTTTAAATCGGGAAGAGTTGATCCAGGTATTCGAGCAGATGTTTTCAAATTAATTATTGTTTTTTCTTTGATTCTGTAAATAAAAATTTATCTAATAGTTTTATAATTGTATAATTAATTGTGAAATACTGTTTCTTTGTTATTTCAGGAAATGTCAATATTTAGTATAATAGTTGTATTGACTGAAAATAAAGTTAATAACAATAATATTATAAGGAGAGTTTTATGGCATTTAGAGTAAGAGGCCCTTTAAATGGAATTGCTGCAGTTGGCCCTGCAGGTGCTCCAACGCGTCGTGTACCAACTGTTTTAGAGAACGTTACTAAAAGATTTAGTAACGCAAGAGTCTCGGAAATGGATTGGTTGCGAGCCGATAATGATTTTCTCAGCGTGTTTTTTAATTCTATTCAGGCCCCTGGTCATATTCGAGCTGTTGATGGACAAGATGGAAATCTTGCGGCAGTAACAGGAACTCAAGAACAAAAAAGAAAGCTTGCTGGTCGAATTTCTAGACATACTCCTGGAAAATCTTTGGAGAAATGTGCGTCGCAAGTAAGAGATTGTCAGCATGCATTAACAGAGTTGAGAGAGAAAACAAATCGTTATCGTGATACCGGGATTAAAAAGGAAAAACTTCCTCGGTCAGTAGGATTGTTAGTAGAGGCAGAAGATAGGGCTAAAAAGGCGGATCCAAATGCTGATGTTAGAAACTTGGGGACTTTACAGCGCCAAAGAGAGGTTGTAATTGCTGAGTTTAAACCAGCAGCAGCGGTAGATATTCAGAGACAGATTGATCAGTCCAAGAAGGACTTGCAAGCAGCAGTAACTGCTGTTGTACGTTCTCTCTCTCATGGAGAAGCTGATAAGTATGTCAGTGATGAGGCGTATGCCGATTATGAAGCGGCCATCCAAGAGGCGATTGTTGAGTTGAAAACAATGCAAGATGAATTGGATGCATTAAGAACTTCTTTGGACCCATTGGCTTTAGTAGACGCTCGAGCAGCTATCAGAGACGATAGAAAAGCCAATTCGCCAAAGGCGAAATGCAAAGAGTTTGCATGGAGCTGGAAGGGACTCGCTTCAGGAGTGGTCAGCGTAGCGGCAACTGCTGGATTTTACGTTTCGGAAGATCCTGTCACGGCATTGACAACCAGTTCGTTGGGCGTATTTGGTGTATATGCTCTGGGCGCTGTTGCGGGAGCTGTGGTTATTGGCGGAGCTATTGCCGGTATCACTTGGATCCTTAGCGACGACGAACTCTAATTCGCGTTGTTTGACAAGAAGTCAATATCCGAAAAACCCGAGAAGAAGTTCTTTCTTCTTGGGTTTTTTTATGCCCATTTTGTTAATAAAATATTTTATTTGTAAGTTATTTCGATCTATTTTACGTATAGTTTTTTTTGAAAAATAATCGGTTTCTTGTGATAAATATTTTTGTTTCTGATATAATATTGTTTAAAACAAAAAGATGGGATTTATGTCTGTTGATACTTTTAATGGATTAACTACAGAATTAGATCGATGGTTTATTAAGGAATCTGAAATCCAAGCTATAAAAGCTCGGGCGGATGAGTTAATTCAGCAGCGATTTGATAAGCAAGAAGACCTCTCTGTTCAAGAGCTGAATGAAGAGGCCAAGTTTTATCGTCTTCTTTCCAGAAAAATTTCTAAGAAAATGAATTGCAAGACCCAGTCATTCACAACGATTCATCAAAGCGATGCTCGAGGCGAGAAATTAAAGGGTTATGCGAGTGAAGCAAACGGACTGCTTCATAGATATGTTCATGACAATGACATGACTGCATTGACGGATGCCAAGGGCTTGCAAGAGCGGGTAAGCATTATACAGGAAGAGGCGAGAGAGAGTTGTGGGATTGCGATTCAGTTAATTTATGGATTGGGAGAAGCAATGATTTCGAGTCCCAATCAATACATCCAACATCGCAGCGCAATTCAAGAGATTTATCGACAATCGACACAGCAGGCAGCTGAGGCTCAAAAGATTTTGAGAAGACTTGACTGGAGGAATTTTTATGACGAACAGAATAAATGGGAAAGGGTTCAGCAAAGCACGCCACGCATTCATGAGCGCCCTTTTATTTACGCCTATGAGTTTGTTCGCCATCCTATCCAGTCGATCTCTGCGATTTCGAAGCATCCGGTCGCTTCTTTAGGTATTGGCAGCGCGCTTGCTGCGGGGGCTTATTTGTTTCCTTTTGCAACATGGTGTGTCGTTAGCGGTTCCGTGGCGGTTGGGGGAATATTAAGTTGGGGAAAAAATCCGCCTGAGATGGCACAGGGTGCAACGAGCTAGGATATTATGACAGTCAATTCTAAAACATTTATTCCTTCAGATCTTCCCTTAGAGCCGGAATTGCAAAGCGGAGGAAGAGTGCTTGTTTTAAAGTGCGCTCTTTTCAACCCCTCTACGCAAAAGTGGCATGATATTCGGATTGAACGTTCAGGTTTTTTAGGAAAATGGTGCCGTGGGCCTTTGAATCATATTTCTCCAGAAGAAGCAGAGCGGATCCGGAAAACTTACGATATCATTTTAAGAACCATTGATATGCAGCCCGGCGAGACAGCCATTACAAGCGATTTGCATTCGACCCAATATACTCAGAGAAATGGATCTGGCCGTTTAGAGAAAAAATCAAGTGCTGCCTATGACGCATCGCGTCAAGACAATGTGTTGCTATCTCAAGCAGATGCGCAGTGTTTTGGGCAAAAGAATGTGACTGTGCACGATGCAGTGGTATTCGGTGTCTTGGCGCCTTTAGGGTTGTCAGATGCCAGAACGACCTTATTGGAACAAGAAAAGCTGCCCCTGCTTCCTCTGAATGCAAAAGAAGATGGTAAAGTGGTAGAGCAGATTAAGCAATTGCCAAAAATCCCTAAGAATAATGTTGGGGGAAGTCAGTTTAAGAAGGAAGATCGAGAGTTTTTAGACAAAGCTCGAAAAGAGGATCCTATTCTTGCAGATGCTGATTATGGGGATCTTTCTTCCCAACAGCGCAAAGCGCGGCTCTCTGCATATTTAGATCAAACAGGACCCATTCCATTGAGCGCTTTTGAAAAGAATGATCTTCCCAAGGGCATGTCTCCTGAAGTATTTGCCAGATTACGGCAGAGCCTTAGTCGGTTGGCTGTAAGAGATGCCTTGGGTAGATTAGCGGTCTTGGAGGCTAAGATAGTGCCTAATACTGATGACAGAAAGGAATGCCAGCGGTTGCGTGAGCGTCTTGCCGAATTCTTAAAGGGCAGAGAGGCAAAAGATGTATATGAAGAATGGAAAACGGAATTAAAGCAGCATGCTGCAGACCAATACATGGAGGCGCTGCTACAGCATTGGTTTAGAGCCTCTTATCATTATCTCGAGAAATACTCTACGCTAGATATTACAAGGGAAGTATTGAAGTTGCGAGGAGACGGGGTCTCTGAAGAAAAGAGTGTAGAGTTGGCAAAAGAGAATATCTTGCGCGAACTGGCAACCGATTATTTAGTGCGGCTCAATCCAATTACGACCGTTGTTGTCTCAGACAACGCGCTTGTTGAATCCATTCGAAAAACAAAGCTGAAGCCGTTTTGGGGATGGAATTAAGGCTCGTTAGACGATGAGAGTTTTGCTAGGGCGTCCCGGCTCTTCCCTGACTAACTTTGGGATTCCAAATCCGGAAAGACGCTCTTGCAAATAGTAAATGAGCTCACGCCCTCGTTCTGAGGGAAGGGCAAAATGGGAGGCCCCCTCTATCGGATCGAGCTCGTGGAGGTAGTAGGGAAGAATCCCTCCATTAATCAGCGTTTCCGAGAGTTCTAAAAGCACTTCAGGATCATCATTGACCCCTTTGAGCAAGACCGACTGGTTTAGTAGGGGAATTCCCAGTTTTCCGATTTTTTGAAGCGCTGAAATTACATCCGCATCAAGTTCTTTTGGGTGATTGCAGTGGATGACAAAATAAATTTGTTTGGTCGAAGAAGAAAGCAGGTGCAAAAAGGATGGATCGATCCGTTCAGGGATGCCTATAGGGAACCGGGTATGGAATCGGATGCGGCGTATATGTGGAATTTTATCCAGATCATTAAACAGCTTGTGCAACACTGCGTCGCTTAAAGAAAGAGGGTCTCCTCCGCTTAAAATGACCTCTGAGATTGTAGAATCGTTTGCGAGGTAGTCTAACTCTTCTTGAAACTCGGTCGTTTGAGTCTCGTAGGGAAAATTTTGCCGAAAGCAGAAACGGCAATGCATTGCGCAGGCACTCGTTGCAATGACAAGGGCGCGTCCTTTGTATTTGCGAAGAATTTTTTTTGTTTTTCGAAATGCTTGGTCCTGGACGGGCTCTAAAGAGAATCCGGGTTTAGGATGGAGTTCTTCTTCAAGAGGAACAAATTGCCGCAAAATCGGGTCATCCAACGTGTTTTTGACGATCTTCGATGCCAAACGACGTGGGATATTTAAAGAAAAGCGGGGGGCTATCAAAACTTTTTTTTGCAAATCGGGCGAAAGTTCTAAAAACTCTAAGAGGGCGGGTAGCTGTGTGAAATTTTCTCTCTGGATTTGCCGCCATAGAGCAATTGCGTGCGTCATGGCGGACAAGTTTATGGAATCAGAGCTCTGCTGTCAACAGGGCTTTATTGCGAGATTACTCCGATTTTTTTCCCTGAGGATCGAGTCGCTCCAGAAGGTGGTCTTTGAATTTTTTCCCCTCAGGCCGCTCTTCTTCCATCAACCTCTTTAAATCAGGTCCTTTTAGAGCCACGAGATCGTCGCTGCATTCTCCTTTTGCTTTGACAGGATACAGACTTTTCTCGTGGGCTGCCCAAATACGGCTGCCATCGCGGGTTTCTGACGGAACTTCAAAACATCCCTTGTCATTTTGAGGGATTTCCCCATTTCGAATTCTTTGAGGGTCTTTTTTAGGAGATTCGTTTAAAATAAGAGTTTTTACAGCAAATTCCTGACTTAGGTTTTTTCTTAATTTTCTTGATTGCTTGCTATCTTTTTTGGTCAGCGGAGAAAGTAGATCCGGATCGTGATATTTTTGCGGACTTTTTAAGTTGGAAGGATTTTCTACTTTTGGTTTCTCGGGGGTCTCTTGATTGAGGGGGATAATTGGCCGGGAATCCAGTTTTGAAGGAGTGCTTGGGGCGGACGCTAAGGAATCCGGAACATCCGATAGGCCTCCGCTTGACTTCAGTCGTTTTGCTGAAGGAGGCGTGCTTGAGGCTGAGTAATCTTGATCGGGCTTTCTTTTAAGTAAATTTAATGTTGCTAAAAGTGACATAAACCATCCTTGTTTATATCAATTCTACTTAAAAATGAAGTAATTATCAATTTGGTTGTTTTGTATTTACAACTAAATATTTTGTTTTGTTGATTGGAGACTGTTCAAGTCTCACTGACCGCTCCTTTTCACTCAGAGCGAAGGATCTCATTTTTTTCAGGAAAGAGTTTTCTAATCGGTAGGATTCCAAGCGCAATCAGAAATCCGGCTTTTATGAATTCTAAAAGGATATATACAATGTGAATAGAAGAAGGGGGAAGGGCTCCTCCTTGTTGCACAATCGCAATGCGATGAATCAGAATAGGGAAAAGAAAAAACGTTTGAGTGAATAAAATCAACAATAGGATTGAAAAAAGAATATATTGCAAAAGGGTGCATCTTTGCATCAGCATGGAAGTGAAAAGCAAACCTGCGCATCCCCACTCGACTTTGTTCAATGCGCTAAAAACCACACCTCCAACGGCCAACCCAATCGCAAGCGTCATGCCCGGCGCGCGGAATTTTAACCAAGCCTCCATAAAACTAATCGCAGAGACCGCTCCCACCCAAAAAAATGGGATCATCACAACGAGGATATTAGACATCTTGTTCATCATGGTAAAGTCGCAGCTTCGGTCGCTAGTTTTTTTGGAATTTTCGTTTTCTGAGGACTATGCAATCCGATCTCAGCGCCGAGAGCAGAGAGTTTTCCAATGAGATCTTCATAGCCGCGGTTTAGGAAATCCACATTGCTAATTGTGCTCACATCGGATGCAAGAAGAGCTGCCATGACATAAGCGAATCCTGCGCGCAGATCGGGGATGCAAATATCTTTGGCTTGAAGAGGAGTGGGGCCTTTGATCACTAAACTGTGCTGATGATTGCTTGCGGCAAATCTGCATTGTTTCCCTCCCAGACAGCCGGTAAATAATTCAATGTCTGCGCCCATTTCTTTGAGTGTCTGCGTATAGCCGAACCTGTTTTCATAAACTGTTTCGTGGATGACGGATGCGCCGGCTGCCTGAGTCAGGAGAACGACAAAAGGCTGCTGCCAATCGGTCATGAAGCCGGGATGGACATCGGTTTCGAGATGAAGGCCGCCGCGCAAAGGCCCTTCGTAAAAAAACTCAATCCCGGTTTTCTTTACGGTAAAGCCCCCTCCGATCTCTCGGAGCTTATTCAAAAAGGCAATCATATGTAAATGTTCCGCGCCTTCAATGAATACGCGCCCTTTTGTGCTGATGGCTGCCATCGCATAGGATGCTACTTCGTTTCTGTCGGTCATCACGGTATGTTCGACTTCTTCGAAACGCTGGGTTTCTTGAATGAGGATCGTTCGATCGGCATCAACCATGATGTTCACGCCAAGTTTTTGTAAAAAGAGGATAAGGTCGATGATCTCAGGTTCGATCGCCGCATTTTTGATTAAGGTGGATCCTTTCGCTCTTACTGCAGCCAGGATTGTATTTTCCGTAGCTCCGACCGATGGGTAGGTGAGCTCAATGACGGCGCCTTTCATTCCCATATGGGCCTGTGCAAAATAGGCTCCTTCTTTTTTCATTTCCCGGTATTCGATTCGGGCGCCTAATTTGTGCAGCGCATGGATGTGCAAGTCTACAGGGCGCGCGCCGATGAGATCTCCTCCGATTGTCGGAACAATGATATCTTGGTCTGTGCGTCCAAGCAACGCTCCGATCATGAGAATGGGAATGCGGTTGGATCCGGAATAGCGTTGCGGAACGTAGGATGTTTTCAGCTCGGGAGTTGAAATCTCCAGAATGCGATTTGTTTGATCCCAATGAATTTCCGATCCGATTTCCCGGCAAAGATTGACGGTGATTTCAACATCTCCAATGTTGGGGACGTTGTGGAAGGTGCATTTTTTATTAGACAAAAGAGATGCTACCAGCAATTTTGTCATTGCATTTTTCGCTCCTGCTGCGCGGATTTGTCCTTGCAGCGGTCTGCCGCCTTGTATTTTTAATTGGGTCATCAATGCACTCTCAAAAAGTCCGGTCGTCCTCTTTATAGAAGAGGTGTTAATGGAGGATACGGGAAAGGAGAATTTTAGAAAACAAGGCCCTGTTGATGGGAACTATACATCGAGGAGATGTGTGGATTGCCTATGGGGCTTGCGCTCTCGGCAATCAAGATCGAAAGGATCTATTTGGAATTGTTTGAGCAGAGCGTGCCGCAGCTCTTCGAGCCGTTTTTCAGGTGTGGCGCCATGCATTTTCAACCGGCATAAAAAGTCTCGGTGAGAGCGATCCAATCGGTATGCGGGGCGTTTTGCAGGGAGAAGCAAAGCTTCCATATTCGCTTCTTCATAATCCCACAAAAATGAAGTGTGATGCAGCCAGCGCTCTTTGCGAATATATTGGGCGTTGCCGCCGCATTTTTGCGCGCCTATGCAATAATCGTTTTCTCTTAACTGAAAGTCGGGGATTTTCCAGGCAGAAGCGTACAGATCGGCAGACCAGCGCATGATTGGCTCGGGAAAAGAGGGGATGGCCAGATCTTTTTTTTGGATGATGAACGTGATGAAGAGGGTGTTTTGATCGACAATGACTGTTCCTCCTCCGCTAAAACGTTTAATGATCGGGATCGTCTCTTGTTTGACTTTTTCCATGTTGATCAGTGCGGCGATTTCTCCGGAGACGCCCATGACGATCGATTTGGGAGAGCCTTGATTGATGATGCAAAAATTGCGGTCATCTGTCCGGAGAAGCTCTTCTTCCAGTTGCAATTGCGTAAAGATTGGAGTGTTTTGTTTTAATTCGATCCAATGAAGAATGGGACGCGTTGATTGTTCAATCACAGGCAGCGTCTAGATAAGAGTCTTTTCTTTGCAGGGCGATGAGCAAGATGGATAGGTCTGCAGGGGTAATGCCGGAAATACGAGAGGCTTGGCCCATGTTTTCCGGAGTAAATCGAGTGAATTTTTGTCTGGCTTCTGCTCGCAGTCCGACGATTTTTGCATAGTCAATCGTTTTCGGAATATTGATGGCATCGAGATGATCGAGTTTCGCAACGTCCCGTTTTTGCCTTTCCAGATAGCCTTCGTATTTGATGGCAATTTCGATTTGCTCGTTGATCTCCGGGCCAAAATCAATCATTTGATTGGGATAGCTTTCCCGCACTGTTTCAAAAGTCCATTCCGGACGGCAAAGAAGCTGGGCCAATGAGACGCTTTTCCCATTGACAGATTGGTAGACCGTCTTGAGGCGGGCAATTTCATTGTCGATCGTTCTTTGTTTGGAGGCGGCCCGATCGTATTGTTCGGCAGAAATCATTCCATATTCGAAAGCAAGAGGCCGAAGGCGCAGATCGGCATTGTCCTGTCTTAAAAGCAGTCGATGTTCCGCTCTGCTTGTGAACATGCGGTAAGGCTCCGAGAGTTCGAATCGAATGAGATCGTCTACCATGACGCCAAGATATGCATCGCTTCGTTTCAGGATGAACCGCGGTTTTCCCAATACCTTTGCTGCAGCATTGATGCCGGCAAGAAGGCCTTGTCCCGCCGCTTCCTCGTACCCGGTAGTTCCGTTGATTTGTCCTGCAAGGAACAATCCTTCTACCAATTTAGTTTCTAAGGAAGGGGTGATCTGGTCGCTTTTAACATAGTCGTATTCGATTGCGTAAGCCGGTCTCATCACTTCTGCTTTTTCAAGGCCTACGACGGTCCGGATCATGGCAAGCTGGACGTCAAACGGAAGGGAAGAGGAGATGCCGTTGACGTAGATTTCTTCTGTTGTCAGCCCTTCCGGTTCAAGAAAAATTTGGTGGCGCTCTTTATCTGCAAAACGGACTACTTTGTCTTCAATCGAAGGACAATAGCGAGGGCCTACTCCCTGGATTGCCCCTGCGTACAGAGGGGACCTGTGGAGATTGCTTTGGATGATTTCATGCGTTTGCGGCGTCGTATAGGTGATATAGCAAGAAACTTGCTCCATCCGTTCTTCGGGAGCATCGTAAGAAAAGCGGACATAGTCGTCGCCGGCTTGCTCTTCGCATCGAGATAAATCGATGCTTCTGCGGTGAATGCGGGGAGGGGTTCCTGTTTTGAGCCTCCCTAAACGAAATCCGAGCTGTTCCAAGCTGGGGGAAAGGCCCATCGCGGCTTTATCGCCTCCGCGCCCTCCTGAAAAATTCGTTTGGCCAATGTGGAGAAGGCCCCGCATGAATGTGCCGGAGGAGAGAACAACTGTTTTTGCCCTGTATTCAATCCCTTCTAAGGTTTTGACTCCTAAAATTTTCCCGTTTTCGACCACAAGCGATTCAGAGGTTCCCTG
The DNA here is from genome assembly GCA_031972195.1 of Chlamydiales bacterium. GTDB lineage: Bacteria > Chlamydiota > Chlamydiia > Chlamydiales > SM23-39 > DALYFE01. The sequence continues at coordinate 13,298 of DALYFE010000039.1, forward strand.
CTGGATTTCCAGGTGCTCCGTTTGTTCGAGGCGGTGTTTCATCTCGAGGGCGTAGGCTGCTTTGTCGGCCTGCGATCTGGGAGAGCGTACTGCGGGTCCTTTTGATGCATTGAGCATTCGGAATTGGATGCTCCGCCGATCTGCGATTTTCCCCATCAGCCCGCCGAGAGCGTCGATTTCCCGGACAATGTGTCCTTTGGCTGTTCCTCCAACGGAAGGATTGCAGCTCATCTTCCCGATCGTGTCGAGATTCATGGTGAGGAGGAGTGTAGATGCGCCCATGCGGGCAGATGCATGCGCAGCCTCGCAGCCGGCGTGTCCTGCGCCTATGACAAGAACGTCAAACTCTTTTGGATATTTCCACATTGTTTTAAATCATGCATATGAAAAAGACCTTTATTAATTTTTTTTAACAAAGGTCTTTG
>DALYFE010000039.1:13732-14237 GCA_031972195.1 Chlamydiales bacterium
TTGTCGAGCGTGAATTATTTCTTTTTGTGTCGATCGCGGCGGCGACGTTTTTTTCGTTTGTGGCGAGCAATCTTTGCTCGACGCTTTTTCTTCACTGAAGCCATGGTTTTCCTCTAAGTTCTAAAGAATAGCGATATTTTACGAGATTGAATCCAAAAAGTAAAGGTTTGGAAAAATGGGAACGGTGGAAGATTAAAGGATTTTCTTGCATACTTCTGCCAAACTTTTTCATTTTTTTATAACATGTAAGATATCAAGAGGTTGGTGTGGTTAGTAAAGTTTTGGATTCTGTGGCTTCCAGATGGGATTTTCCTCAGGATGCATGGGACCTGCCTATAGATGTGAATCGAGGAGATGCTCAATCCGCTGTCAACGAAAATAGTTTGCATTGCCGGAGAGAAGAATCTGTCTCCCTTGAAGAACCGGTTCTTCAAACGCATTCGAAAACAGAGAAGGAGGGGCCGGTTTCCGGAGATCTGATCACTGCTTTGCGCGTTGCGGAATT
>DALYFE010000040.1:0-3516 GCA_031972195.1 Chlamydiales bacterium
CCTACAACTATTGCATGCTATATACTTTGTCCCTCACCTCCCTTACAGTGAATTGCTCTTTGCAGTACGTGACTCCATTCTTTACCATCTTCCTGAGCGCCTTGATTTTAAAAGAAAAAATCGAGAGGAATAAATGGATTGCAATGATTGCCGCTTCAATAGGAGTGGTGATTGCAATGCGTCCGCATGGGGGATTCGAACCGATATTTTTGCTGATCCTGTTTGGATCGCTCATCGGAAGCCTCAATAGAATTCTTATTCGCAAATTGGTAGCTACGGAACATAGTCTTACGATTGCAATCACCGGAAATGCCGCCCTGGCGCTTGTTTTAGTCCCATTTATTTTAACGAGCTGGGATCCGGTGTCATGGTACGATTTGGCCTTTTTTGCCATTGCCAGCGGTCTTACTGCAATAGGGCAATATGGAACGGTGCAAGCTCTCAGATTTGCCCAATCTTCGACGCTGGCTCCCTTTGACTACACCTCTATTATATGGGCATCGCTATTTGATTTTTTCATTTGGGGCATAGATTTCAGTTCTTATTTTTTATTAGGGATCGCAATGATTGTTGGAAGCAACCTGTTTTTGCTGAAATCGCTAAGATCGAAAAAATCGGCTCAAAAGAACCTAAAAATCGACTGTAATTCAGAGATTGTCTCTTAGTAGAGGGTCGTTATGATTCTTTGGGTTCTTTGGACCTTGGCATGATTTTGATCTTTTTGATCGCACGTTCGCTCGATGAGATGACCTCGAGATCGAATTCATCATGAGAAAGGCGCCAACCTTTTGTGGGAATTGTGCCTGCGCAATGATAAACATACCCTCCAATCGTCTCGTATTCGGGATTCTCCGGGATCCGAATCCCTAATTGTTCCTCGATATCTAAAATGGTCATCTTGGCATCGACTACCCATCCGCCGCCGGGTATTTCCCAAAACTCGTGCTCCTCTCCGATGTCGTATTCATCTTCGATTTCACCCACAAGCTCTTCCAAGATGTCTTCAATGGTAACTATGCCTTCCGTTCCCCCGTATTCATCAACAATGATGGCCATATGGATTTGCTTATTGCGAAATTCTTGCAAAAGCTGAGTGATTTTCTTGTTCTCCGGAGAATAGAGGACCGGTTTTGCAATCGTTTCCAGGGGAGCTGCAAGATTTTGATTGGGATTCGTATAGCACTTTAAAAGATCTTTGTAGAGCACGACCCCGAGAATTTGATCCAGGGATTCTTGATAAATTGGAATTCTGCTATAGCCCTCCGTTGCGAAAAGGGGGGCGGCTTCCTGGATTGTGGTATCGGATGCGAGGGCGTATAGGTCTACCCGAGGAACCATGATTTCTTTGGCCACCCGTTCTTTGAAATTAATGAAGGAAGCGATGAGTTTTTGGTCGGTTGGGTCCAGATGCTGCTGCAATTCCGATTCTTTGATCATTTCCCTGATTTTTGATTTATCGGTAAGAAGCCCTTCTTCCACATGAACATGTTTTAAAAGCATGCGGGTCAGCTTGAGAAGAGGACCTGTGACGGGGAAAAACAAGATGAGATAAAGCGATGCAATCGGTGCGGAAAGTTTGATGCAGGATCTAGTCCATGCGTTCGCAAGGAGTCTCGCCCCGAAGTCGCTGATCAAAGAAATCGCTATGATAGCGCCTCCGATCAGGAAAATACGAGGCCAGTCATGAGTGGTTGCAGCTTCCAGGATAGAGGTATGCAATGGGTTTGTTTGGGAAAGAAGATAGAAGAAGGCGGTGACGGAATAGGCGATCTGAGCGATGTGTTTAGAGAGTGCAATCAAAAAGTAAAGATTTTCCCATTCGTGTTTCAGGAAGAGAAGTTTTAAAATGGAGCGAAAGAAGAAGAGGGGCGCTCTAGGGGACCTGAATAATTCTTTGGATTTGAATTTTCCCAAGTGAAGCAACGAGGCGATGCAAAGTGTTAAAAAAAATGTTCCAATCAGAAAAAAAAGGGGGAGAATGGGAGATTCTAAAAACCACGTGCTCATTTGGGCCCTGGAGTCAATTTTATCCTTTGCTTGCTGAGATGACTCATACACGTTTTCTCCATTTTCCGCATTGCTCTTCGTTGGATTGGTTCCAAATCGTCGTAGCCAATGAGGTGTAGAATGCCGTGGACCAAGTACAGAAGTGTTTCTGTATAAGGGTCTATGCCCTGTTTCGATGCATATTGGATGGCGGTTTCCGGACAGATAAATAGATCGCCCAGGTAAGACTTATCAATAGGAAACGTAATGCAGTCGGTAGGGGTGGGATCGTTAAAAAACTGCGCATGCAGCGCGGAAATTTTTTTTTCTGTGACAAAGAATATGGAGAGCTCATCGCAGGAAATTTCAAGAAACAGACAAAGCGCTTCCACGGCCTTTTTCACAGAAGATTTAGACAGAGGCAGCGCTTTTTGTCTGTTGGAAACGTTTACTCTAGGCACGATACAACAGAGCTCAGAGATTTACGCAGATGGTGTTTTTGGAAGACCGGTCACTTTTGTGTTTTTTCCATCTTCCCATTTTCCTAATTTACGAAGCATGTCGATACGCTCAAAACGCTTGAGTACGTTCCTTTTGCTTCCGGTTTTGGTACTTTTTCCGTAGCTAGTGTGCCTGCTCATAATTTATCCAATTTTGGGTATAAAACGGTTTGGGGTTGATTCGCCGGAAACGGCGTTTGCATGCAATTTGTATCCAAATTCCAGAGCATCTCTTTTCGAGCCAGTCTTTGGGGAAGGCGGACGTGGCCGACGAGGGGAAATGCTTCTGACTTTTCCTTGTTTGCTAATCCTAGTCATCTTTATCTCCGTAAAGGTGACCATTATAATGAGATAGCATGAATTTGGCAAGTCTGTTATAACCTCTTGAAAATAAGGGGGTTACCTAGACTCTATGGGGAGGCCCGCATCCTTGTAGGCCTTGAATCTTAAAGCAGACAGATTTTGTTTATTCGGGGCTGTCAAATCTTCCAATTCATAGATGGCTTTGAAGCCCGGAAGCAAAAGAGGCGTTGCGCATAAATTAAAGGCAAACAGAGCTTGGGTTACATTAATTTTTGATTTGGTGATTGCAATCGGGACTAGTTCCTGGGCCTGTTCGTCGAGGATTTGATGGGGAAGAAAGCCTGTCTCGGGCAGCTTCCAAAGAAGCTCGTCGGCAAACCGCTGCGCTTTTTCGTCTTCTACAAAGAGGAGGAAAGGTTCTCGATTCAAAAAATGAGTGCGAGCGGTTTCGACGATCCTCATAAGTTTTGATGAGGTGTCCGAGACTTGGAAAAAAATGATTCGGGTCATTGACGGGCTATAGAATATTGTTCGAGTTTTTGGATGCGTCGCAGTCCGGATTGATCAGGCCGCATGAAACAAGATATTTTACAGCCTCTTCATTGGACATCTTGATTTTATGCACATCCAGCTCCGGGATCAATACGAGAAATCCGGAGATGGGATGGGGGGCTGTCGGGATGAAGATGGAAGTCATCGGAGTGTTTAATTTGGCTTTAATTTCTTC
>DALYFE010000040.1:3526-14169 GCA_031972195.1 Chlamydiales bacterium
CCGGCCTGGAACCCTAAACAAAAACTCGGATCGTGCGGAAAAGGGATTAAAACAGGATATTTGAATGCCTTTTTCCCTTCTGCAGAAAACAGGGCGGAAATAATATCTTTGCTGATTTTGTAAACAGTTTTGATCAACGGAATGCGAGATAGAATTTTATTGGCTCCGGAAAGCAGGTTTTTAATCAAAAACCAACGAGCGAGCATCCCCAGTAGAAAAATAAATATGCACAAGAGGATTAGCGCCAAAATTCTCGATATGAATACGGCAAGGGCAGGCGGCGGGGTGAAGGATGCTTTCTGTGAAATCAGTTCAAACAATTTCCCGACGATATTGACGAATGGCTCCGTAAAAAAATCAAAGAGAAAGAGAATGATCATTGCCGTGAGAGCTACCGGCATCAGAATGACAAGGCCTGTCAGCAAATATTTTTTCATAGCTGTTCCGATGCGCTCTCAGGTTGTATGACTGCGCAAGATACGATGTATTTGATCGCAGCTTCGCTTTTCATGTCCAAATAAATTAATTCCGATTTTCGAGACATGACGAGAAATCCGGTTGTTGGATTGGGCGCTGTCGGGATAAATACAGAGACCATGTCCATCCCGAGGGTTTCGGAGCAAGTGGAAGGAGAGTTGTTGGAAATCAAAGCCAGGCAATAGGCGCCCTTATAAGGAAATGGAAGCAAAACGACTTGTTGGAATGATCCATTTTGCGAATTAAACAAAGATTGGATGATGTCCTTTGAAGTTTTATAGACTTTGTTGACTAGAGGGATCTTATGGAGAAGGTGGTCTCCGAAGCGCAGCAGCTGGCTAAAAAACAACCGTCTTGCGACGAACCCTAAGAAAAGAGTGAACAATACCAATCCGATGAGGATGAGGATTTGACTGATGGTTCGAACGGCTTGTTCAGGGACGTAAGTAGAAAATTGCGTGTAAGAGGTGAAAAAAGAAGTGACTGCCCCCATAAATGGTTTGGTCAGGAAATTGACGACAAAGGTAATGACCCAAAAAGTGACGGCCAAAGGAAGGAGGGTGACCAGCCCCGTTAAAAAGTACTTCTTCATAAGTTCATGATGGCTTGTGAAAAGTTATTTCGCAAGATTTGTGGGCGCTTTTTTTGATGCTTGGAGAGTTGGCGGGGCCGGGACGAAAGACCATTCCGTTTGCAGCAGAATATAATCGATTGCATCCAGCTTTACGTGAACCACTTGGCCTGTAGAAAATGTTTTTCCCGTGCGTGTTCCCCGAAATGTCATTCGTTGCGGATTGAATTCGAAATAATCATTTCCAATTTTAGAAATATGCAAGGAGGCCTCTAAATCAAACAGCGGCACTTCGAAAAATAGAGCAAATGGCTTAATGCGCGTAATGATCGCTGTATACACCCGATCGGGATCTTCATTGAAATACGTTGCCGCCAGCCGCAGCTTTTTGAGTTTGACGACAGAGCTTTCGGCTCGGAATGAAATACGCTCTTTTTCCGAACATTTTTGAGCCACCGCATCGATATCGCAATCGGGCGGAAGTTCATCAAATAATAGGCGCTGAATAATAAGATCGGTGTAGCGTCTAATCGGGCTGGTAAAATGGGCGTAGTGTTCGAGGGCCAGTCCATAGTGTCCGATATTGTCAGGCGAATAGGACGCCAGCCGCATGCTGCGGATGAAGCTTACGGACAATTGCGGAAGCAAGGGGGAATCTTTTGCCTCTTGAAATAACTTTTGAATATCGCGATGGGTAGGCTCTGCAGGAAGATAAAAGCCAAGTGTACGGGCAAACGCATAAAAGTCTTTAAAAGAATCGGCAGTAGGCTGTTCGTGAACGCGGTAGATGAGCATTTTCCCCTGAGAATTGAGATGCGATGCTACGATTTCATTTGCCTTTAGCATGAACTCTTCGATCATTTGGTGGGTAATATCGTATTCGACCCGTTCCATTCGCAAAGGAACGCCTTTTTCATCCACCATGATGACATCTTCAGCAATAGCAAAATCGATGCTGCCCCGCTCGAAGCGTTTTTGTTTTAGCAGATAACAGAGCTCTACCATCCGCTGCAGCAAAGGTTCGTGCGGCGATTTCTTTTTTTTCTCAATGACTGCAAGCGCTTCTTTATAGGTAAACCGTTTCCTGCTTTTAATTACGGTTCGAGCAATTTCATAGCGGACCAAGTTCCCTTGAGGATCGAATTCCGCCAGCATGGATTGGGTGAGCCGTTTTACACCCGGCTTAAGGCTGCAAAGCTCATTCGATAGGCTTTCAGGAAGCATTGGGACGCATCTTCCGGGGAAGTAGGTTGAATTGCAGCGTGCAAACGCTTCCGAATCAAGATGGGATCCTGCAGTTACATAATGGGCGACATCTGCAATATGGACGCCTAGATGAAAGTGGCCTTTTTGATCTTTTGTCAAAGAAATCGCATCATCGAAGTCGCGGGCGGTGTCAGGATCGACAGTGACGCATTCCGATTCTGTGAGGTCGATCCGGTCTTTTAGGTCTTTGGGGGAGACTCTGCTGCCAAAGAGTTTCGCCTCGTCAATCGAATCTTTTGAAAAATCACTTGGCAGTTCAAATTCGGCAATCGCAGCTTCAATATCAATCGATGGGTCGGAAATATTTCCAATTAAACGCTCTAAATTCCCTTCGGCCAGCTCATCTGCATTATTCCAGCTGCTGATCCTGCAAATGACCCGGTCTCCATGATTCAACGCAGTTCCCTTAGCATGGACGATCATTGGTTTTTCAGGGCCGAGCAGAGGGGAGTAGGCGGTGTAATGACGGCCGGATTTTCCAATAATTGTGCCGGCTAAAAACGCTCTATTTCGTTTGGTAATGGCCACAACAATACCTTCAGGTCCTTTTGCGGACACATTGGGAGAGACTTCTACCTCTACTTCGTCTCCATCAACGGCATCGTGGATTCCATGTTTTGGAATGAACACATCGGGGCCTTCGGTATTTTTTACAAAGCCAAATCCTTTGTGATGGACGCTGATCGTTCCTTTCAGCACAGAGGCTCCGCTTGGGATCAGGTATTTATCGTTTTGAATTGCAATCTCTTTTTTTGAGACGAGGCCGGAAAGGATATCTTTGAACTTTTCCTCGTGGACCGGAGCGATGGCTAACTGTTCTATTAGTTCGCCGCAGGTGGCAGGTTTGTACCGTTTGCCTTCTATGTACTGAAGAAGTGATTTGGTGAGATTCCGGGTGACTTTGTCAACCCCTCGCCTTTTTTTAGATTTCATTTTCCTCATGATAGCTGAGATAGGGGTACTTAAGCAAGATCGATTATCCCACGCGTTGCAAGAGCTTTCTTTAAAGGAGGCACTCCTAAAAAAACTTCTGCATCAAGGCCTACTTTTTTGGCGGCGTCAATGAACTCAGGGATATCGTCTATGTAAAAACATTCTTCGGGCGCGCACCCAGCCCTTGAGAGCGCTTTGAGAAAAATCCGGCGGTCCGGCTTCATAAAGCCCAGTTGGAAAGACAGGATTTTATCATCAAATAGATCCAGCACCGGATATTTAGCGCAGACATTGTTAAAGTGGCACTCTGAAGTGTTCGAAAGGAGGATCAAACGGATGCCGATCTGTTTTAATTGTTCCACCAAAGGCCACAAATCGGTGTTTGGAGTGAAGATATCAGAGGCTGCCGTAATGAACTGGTTAAAGTTAAATAGCTTAGGGGCTCTTTTTTGAAAGTGTTCATAAATGCTTAAACTATCGATTCGGCCGGTCTCATAGTCTTGCTGCAACCGTTCCTCAAACAGCATTTGTTTGATTGTCTGTACTGCCAAGCCTGTGCATGCGGCAAGCTGGCGGAACATTTTTTCATGACTGAAAAAGACCAGGACATTGCCCAAGTCGAAAAAAATTGTTTTTAGCATAAGCCTTCTCGCCTCATGTAACTCAAAACGGTGTTTTGAAGCAACATGGCGATGGTCATAGGCCCGACCCCTCCGGGAACAGGAGTGATATGGGATGCAATTTTCGAGACTTCTTCAAAATCGACATCGCCCACAATGCGTCTATCTTCGAGCCGATTAATTCCGACATCGATCACAACTGCTCCCGGTCGGACCATCTCTTTTTTGATAAAATGAGGCTTTCCAATAGCCGCTACCAGAATGTCAGCCGATCTCGTGATGTTTGCCAGATCTTCTGACTGGCTGTGAGCAATGGTCACCGTCGCATTGCAGTGTTTTTTCTTTTGCACCAGAATTGCGGCAAGCGGTTTTCCTACAATATTGCTGCGGCCCACAACCACTACATGTTTTCCTTCAACGGAAATTTGGGAGCGCGCCAGAAGCTCAAGGATTCCATGAGGAGTGCAGGGTAAAAAGCAATCTTTATTCCCTAAAAGCATTTTTCCGACATTCAGGGGATGAAACCCATCGACATCTTTTTTCGGATCGATCGCCAGCATCACTGTTTGTTCGTTGATTTGATGGGGAAGAGGCAACTGGACGAGAATCCCGTCGATATGAGGATCTCGGTTGAGTCCGTCGATACAGGAAAGGAGTTCTTTTTCGTCAACGAAGGAGTCAAATTCAATTAACGTAGATTCAATCCCGGTGATTGCGCATGCCTTTTTTTTAGAGCGGACATAGGTTTGAGAGGCCGGATTATTTCCCGCCAAAATGAAGGCCAGATGCGGTTTTCTTCCCTGAAATGTCGACACTTTGTGTTTTATTTCTTCGCATACCTCGGATGCGATTTTTTTTCCGTCAATGATCATGAGTTGCCTTGAGTTAATATTGTCGCCGCAGCATTGTGAATGAGTCCATTGCTTGCCAGGATCGGTTCGTTGGAATAAATAGAAAAGGGCTTTTTGTTCCAGTGCGTTATCTTTCCTCCCGCCTCTTCAATAAGAAGAACGCCTGCCGCGCAGTCCCAAGGAGCTAAACTTGCCTCGAAAAATCCATCAAATCGTCCGGCTGCCGTATAGGCCAAATCGATCGCGGCAGAGCCGATCCGTCTAATTGGCACTCCCAGTTGGAGCATATCAGTGAAATGATCGACGCAATGAAACGGGTTTTCTGAAACATTATAAGGGAATCCGGTTGCTAAAATGGCTTGATGCAGATGCTCGGTTCTAGATACGCGAATGGCCTTTCCATTCAAGAAGGCCCCATTTCCCTTTTCCGCAACGAACAGTTCACCTAGCATGGGCTGATAGATTACGCCGCAGACGAGCTTTCCATCTTTTTCAAGGGCGATACTCACAGAAAACATGGGAATGGTGTGGGCGAAATTGACCGTCCCATCCAGTGGATCTACAATCCACAAAAGCCCTTCTTTAGGACCTGACCCTCCGCTCTCTTCTGCCAAAAAGCGGGAGAGGGGCGCTTTTTCCGTAATAAAGCTAATAATTTGTTTTTCCGCCTTGTGATCGTATTCGGTCACCAAGTTATGCTTGCCTTCTTTGGAGGCGATAGAAAAATGGGTTCCAAAACCTTGGCGCAAAGTCTCTCCTGCGCTCAGTGCAGCTTCAATAGCAATGTTCGTTAGATGGGAAAAAGTCTTTTTTTCGATCAAGGGCACACCTTAAGATTCGATGGTCAAGGGAATTTTAGTAAAAACAACCTAGTACACTGTCTCAAAAATGCTTGGAGAAATTTCGAGATAGTATATCTAGTTTCTAGGAAAAGAGATACTTCTGTCAAGGGGGCTATTTGCAGGTGCGATGATTAGTTTTCGTCAAGATCGTCATCTTGCGAAAACTCTTCGGGCTCTTCTTCCATCGGATCCTTCTTTTTCCGATTTGCAGAGCGGGACTCTATGGAATGGCTTGAACCCGGATAAGGAATGATGATAGGGAACCTTTCCAATCCATTCGATTCCGTCTCGGAGCGCTCTTCTTGCCGAATGTGGGCGGTTTTTACGGCCCCCGCTTCTTGTTCTGCTTTGGCAAGCAGGGAAGTTTCCGACTTTAAAATCATATTGCGATTTGCATGCGCCTCTCGCTGCGCCGCAGTTTCCCTCAGTTCATGGTAAATCGGTGGTTCATTTTGTTTTTGGACCGGTAACTGCTGATCGTTTTTTCTGAGAGGAGCTGAAAAATTCGACGTTTCTTCCTTTGTGTCCACTCTGACCGAAGGCTTATTGATTTTCTGTTCGATTGGAGGCTGTCTTTCAGGAGCTTTTTGATTTGTTTTTACAATGGGTTCTTGACTTGGTTGTTTATTGGCTCCGTTTTGCAAGATCGGGGGACTTTGTTTTGGCAAATTTGGCTCTTTTAGAGGGGATTGCGTTAGAGGGGATTGCGCAGGATTTAATTTCTGTTCAATTTCTTTTTTTTCAGAAGAAAGAGGAGGAAGATCTGCTGTGACCTGTTTCTTGATCGATGCCTCTTCTTGAGGAGCCCGCGGACGCTCTTTTGCAGAGGTTTGTTCCTGATTTTTCTTTGCCAGCGGAGGTTGGGAAGGGCGTATTTCCTGTTGCGATACTTTGGACTGGCCTTTTGTTTCTTGTCTTAAAGAAGAGAGCAATTGACTGACTGCAGATTTTTGTTCTTCAGGAAGGTTGCTTTCTGTCATTTCATCAAAAAGTCTAGCTTCCTTTTGGAAAACGGTCTTTGTTAACAGCTCAGTAAGAACAGCCCGATGCTCTAATAGCTGTCGAACTAGCAATGGAAGGCTTGTTTGTTCTGCAGATTTTAGATTGCCGGACGGAACCTCATCCAACATATCCAAAATGGACTGGCTTTCGGTCACCAAATTAGATACTAGTAAGTTATTCCATTGAACGGAGTTCATCTGTTCTCTTTTTTATACTATTATACCATAATTATTAGCTCTTTGTAAATAACTTCATTATTTCTTTTTTGAAAACTTTAAGTGGCTCACAATCAAGCGGTTAGGAAGTTGCTGTTTGGCGGTTTTCCAAGACGGCCACTGCCAGGATTAGGTCAAATTCCGAGGTGATTTTGAAGTTCATTTCGTCCCCGGGGACAATGGCTATGGACCGGCCCGCAGCGGCAACAAGGGTGCAATCATCAGTAGCATTGGAAATCCCTTTGGAATCGGCCCTTTGATGCGCCTCCAAGATCCAATCAAAGCGGAATGTTTGGGGGGTTTGTCCGCGTTGAAAATCCTCTCGTTTCGGAATAGATGCAATGACCTTCCTATTGGGAGCATATACCAATGTATCAAAAGAGGGGATGCAGGTATCTGCAGCTCCATAAGCGATCGCTGCCATCAAGTTGTCGGCCACAATTTTTGGCGTTATAAAAGGGCGTACTGCATCGTGGATCAAGACAATATCGGGCGGGGTCGAAAAAGCGCAAAGACCGGCAAATGATGATTTTTGCCTGGTTTCTCCTCCCGAAATTACTCGAATAGACTCTAATCCAATCGATGCCTTGATTTCTGAAAGTACGCAGGACTGCCAATCCGAGTGGCACACTAAAATGATTTCATCAAAAACATTGAGATCAAGCAGCGTATCCAAGCTATATCGATATATCGGTTTTTCTCCCAATACAAGAAATTGCTTAGGAATAGCGCTGCCGAATCTGATTCCGGTTCCTCCCATAAGGATGATTGCACCGACTCTATGTCCTTGAAGCATGACAGTCCTCTCTCCCAGCATAACTCAAGATTACGCCAGAGATCTATTCCAAGATATATGCAAATGAAGGGACAGCTCGATTTGGGTTTCTGTCCGTTCAATTCATCCGAATATTTTTTGGTTTTTCTGGATTAATATGAGATCGATGTGTTATGTTTTTTATTTTTTTTATATTGCTGTTTTTTTTGTGTAATTAATTTTTATAAACAAAAAAAATACCTGGAGATATGTAATTATGAGTTCAGCAATGCCGCCGGTATCCCAAAGAGAACGAATTGTTTTTGGGCGACCGCAAGAAGTTCTTAAAGAAACCTTAAAACTGCAAGAATTGGTTCAATTTGATGCTGCATTGCCCATGAATCGTCAGAAGACGCTGGATTACATTACTAAAATATGGCAGCCCGAAAGCCAGTCTTCTCAAGATAACGAAGAGTCCGTAGAAACACGTAAAATGCGGTTGAAGGATGCTAATAGAACGCGGCCTATCATGGGAATGTCGCCTTCGGTTTCACAAATTTTGTGCGGAAAAATCGATGCTGCAGAAACTCACAAAGAAATTGACAAATTGGCCAGAAGGATTTTGAAGATTTCTGCATCCTTAAGCCCCGCTTCTCCAATGAAGAAGTCACAAGCCGGACTCACAGGACCGACTCTTTTAGTAAATTATGGCAAATCGGATTTGAAAACCAAGTTTTCTATAATGTCTTACATTCTTAAATGGACAAATCGAGAAGAAATCGCAGGAAATTTACTGTACAATGGATTTGTTAATCAATTTGCAAAACAAAGCCTTGGATTTTCCGTTCCTGCAAATAGAGGGTTTGATTTTGAAAGAAGATTGTCTAAGAGCTTCGACGAGAGAGTGTCAGATTTAGAAGAAGGCATTTCTAACGCTTTAGAAGCCTCTTTTACATCCGTTGCAACATCATTTGATCCTGCGATGAAACGCTATGGGGAACAAGTGATGGTTATGGAGAGAATTCAAGGCTCAAATCTTTTTGATTTTTCCATAGGAAAGAATAAGTATGAGGCGCTTTCTGAATCTCAAAAAAGAGCGCTCTTTGTTCAAATGGGAAAAATCGTTCCCTTAGATATTCTTTTTGGAAACAATGACCGTCTTCTCAAATTCAATTTGATGGCAGATCCACGACAGGGGTTAGCTACCCTTGGGTCTAATGCCGGGAATTTAATGCTGCGCCAAGAACAAGCGAATGAAGATCCTCTAGTGTATGCGATTGATAATGGAATCGATTCAGAGCTTGTCTCAAATCGAGAGAAAATGGATCGATACTTAACGATCATAACGATTTTATTTGCCCAAGAAAATCCTGAAACAGAAATGGCAAAACATATGGTTCAAGATTTGGCTGCCGGACTTGAGGAAAAAGTTGAGGAGATTGAAGATCCTCGAGACTCTAAAAAGGCAAGAGAGGGTCTAAAGCCAATTTTAGCAGATCTGGAGGAGATTGCCTTGCCGGCCTTTGAGCAGGGGATTCAAGAGATGTTCACCGCACTGAGAGAAGAATTGATTCTGGCTTGGAGATCTCCGGATGCAGAGCCCCTGAAACAGCAGTTAAGAACAATATATCCAGAATTGCTGGATGCTATTGAAGAACGTATTAACATTTTTCAACCAATCGAGGAATGAACATGAGTATTTTTACCACCCCTCCATGCTCCCGCCGGAGCTTACACTTTCAGCCAGAGGCAGAACTGCCTGCTGCAAATGCTGATAATAGAGCTGTTATTCTTTGGCTTGAAAATGTGTTATTTCATGGAACAATGCTAGAAAGCGCCGATAGTCGAAAAGTATTAAGCCAGCTTGCAGACAATATCCCTGCTGTATGTTTTTCTAAGGTAGTTCCTTTATTATCCATTGAAAATAATCCAGAACTGGCTGCTGTAATTGCCTCAGTGAAGAATTTTGCAGAAGAGCGAATTGAAGATGCGCAACTATCTAAAAAGGCAGATTTAGCGATTCGAAGCATTTCTTCGCAATTTTCCTCTCCTATCCAGGTGATTTCTCCTAACCGAGTGTTTAAGTCGATGCCTGAAAAAAGAGCGGTTTCCGAGTCGATGCTGACTCCGAGGGCCAAAAGACGGTTAAACTTTGAAGATTAGCCGTCTTCTCTAATCTAAAAAAACTGGGAGTATTGGGTGGTGGATCGCCATCCTTTCTTGCTCTTATTGAGAAGAAATGAGTCCTTATTGTAATCTTCCTTTCGGTTTTTTCATTTAAGCCTGGATAGCTCAGTTGGTAGAGCAGCGCATTCGTAACGCGAAGGTCGCAGGTTCGATTCCTGTTTCAGGCATCTTCACAATCAAGTATTTACATTTTGAAGTTACTTTCGCCCTTGGAAATTCCAAGGGCCTATTACGCAGCAACCGCTCCTAAAACCCTTTCTGCGGGCATCGATTTAAAACGGCCCGATTTGCCTTTCTTTAGGACTTCTAATCCCTTTAATCTCTTTCCGGATCTTTCCGGATTATCGGGATATATTCCGCATTTTCGTTTTATTATATTAAAAACAAACGACTTGCGACACAACATAGTTAAGTTTATTTGAAAAAAGATGCTATTTAGTTTATTTTAATTAAAATATTTACTATAATAGTACTTATATAAAAAAATTTAAAAACAAGGAGATTATTGTGGCAGCTGAGATAACAAGAGACCAATTTATTGCATCTAGTATTTGTCGAGGACCTTTAGAAGATCCGAAGTTATTTGACCCAGAGAAGTGCAGGGTCAGCAGAACGGATACACTAAAATATGCTATTTTTTCGATGCCTAATGAGGAAATTGAAAGTCGTTTTAATGCTTTGTTGAAATTGCAAAAAGATCATAACGCCACACCGGTAGAGGCTCCATTTTTAAATGCAAATTTGCGCCGGCTGTCAGAGTCCCTTTTTTCCAAACATGTTCAAGAAAATGGACCTAGTTTGGAGTTGACTCTATCCGATGATTACCAAGGTGATTGTGAGGAACGCCGGATGCTGGAGCTATTAATCAGTCGAAAAATTGATCATATCTGGATTACTGCAGATCCTGATGCGCCTTTCAGCGTTG
>DALYFE010000041.1:0-7927 GCA_031972195.1 Chlamydiales bacterium
CATATCCCGGAGGAAGATCGCAGCGGATCCCGGTTGGGATAATTGCAGACTGGCCGGGAGGGATGGCTACAGATTCGGCAATGCATGCACGTAAATCCGCCCCGCTTGCAAACGAAGTTGCATAAACAGGGAGAAAAGCTTCGTCAGTTACCTGAACAGGAAGAGGAATTCGAGGTTTCATTCAACTCTGCAATTTTAAGAAGTTCTTTTAAACGGTATGGTCTTTTTTCCGCAAGAGAATCTACATCCCCTGAAACATCCCGATCATTTCCGGTGAGGAACCCAACAAAAAAACTGATCCGGGAACGAAGTTCGGAGCGCTTCACGATACAATCGATCATCCCCTTTTCAAGCAAGAATTCCGATTTCTGAGCGCGCGGAGGCAATTTCTGGCCAATGGTTTGTTCAACGACCCTAGGGCCTGCAAAAGCAATCAAAGCATCAGGTTCTGCAATGATCACATCTCCAAGAGTTGCAAAGGAAGCAGTGACTCCGCCTGTGGTTGGATTGGTCAAAACGGAAATATAAGGAATCCGCAGTTCATGCAATTTCGCTAAAGCAGCCGATGTTTTTGCCATTTGCATCAGAGACAAAATCGACTCTTGCATTCTAGCTCCCCCCGACGCTGAAACCAAAACGAGAGGAAGTCTTTCTTCAATAGCCAATTCAATCAAACGAGTCAGCCTTTCTCCCACAACAGATCCCATCGACCCTCCCATAAAGGAAAAATCGAGAATCCCTAAAGCGATCGGCTGTCCATCCAGTCGGCAGGTCCCGGTGCACGCCGCCTCATCGCGGCCTGTCTTTTCAATGGCCTGGGCTAGACGGTCTTTATAGCTTTCCGTATCAACGAAACCCAAGGCATCCACCGCTTGGATCTCAGTAAATAATTCAGTGAATGTATCAGGGTCGGAGAGCAAAGAAATTCTTTGCTTTAAAGACAATCGATAGTGGTACTGGCATTTTGGACAGCAGTTCAAATTTTGCTGCAGCTCATTGGCATGGATTTACTCTGAGCAGTCGGAGCATTTTACCCAGCCGCTAAAGCCGTCCTTTTTGGTCGTCTGCACCTTGATTTTCGGTTTATTCCGAGAAAAGAGTCCCATATTGTAAGGCCATCATAGCATTCAGACCCATACCAATCAACTCCGAAACGCAACACGACAGAAACAAAAAAAATAATTTAATTTAATCCGGTAGAAGGGTTTTTAACTCTGCTCCGGCAAGGGAAGACCAGATAAATAACTCGCTAGATCTGATCCATTTTAAAAACAGCATTGTTCTTGCATTCAAAAAAAAATATGGTTAAAAAGAGCACCTGAGGTTTCTAACTACGAGGCGGGTTCTCATGTTTTATAAGGGTTTAGCTGTGGCTGTATTGATCCTTGCAAGCTCAACTGCTGAAAGCGCGACATGTACAAATAAAGCGTATGTGACCGGATTTCTAAGCGCTCCGGACGGCACGTTATCGGAGATTGACCTGACAACCAATATGGGAGTTTCTCCTAATATTGCGCTTCCGGGTTCCCAGTCTCCTGCGGGAATGGCGATTACTGCGGACGGCAATTTGGCTTTGATCGCAAATTTCACAACAGATAACGTCTCGCTTGTAGATTTAACTACAACTCCTCCAACTTTCGTACAAAATATCGCTCTGCCCGCCGGTGCGGCGGGGCCTCAAGACCTCGTGATTACACCCGATGGACATTGGGCGCTGATTACAAATAACACTAGCGGAAACATTTCGGTGCTAGATTTAAGCGTGATGCCTCCGGTTTTCCTCCCTTCGAATATTTCTTTGGGCGGAGCTACGCAGACCACTATTGTCGCAATTACTCCCGCGGGAGACTATGCCTATGCTACAAATCAGGGCACAAATAACGTTTCTCAAATTAGTCTAACAGGGCCCACTCCGGCTTTTGTTCAAAATATAGCCTTGCCGGGAGGATCCTTGCGTCCAACAGGGATTGTAATTTCCCTTGATGGCCAAACTGCATATGTTGCCAATCAGATGAGTGCAGATGTTTCACGGATCGATCTTTCCGTAATGCCTCCCGTGAGTTTCCCCTCTAATATTTCTCTTCCTATGGGAACGATGAGTCCGGGCTTTATCGCAATCGCAGCCACACCCATGGGCGATTATGGATTGATTGCGAATGCAGGAAGCAATGACCTAAGTATTTTGGATTTACAAACTAACACGGCCCTCCCTAATGTGACCTTGCCTATAGGTTCTATAAGCGCGCAATTCATCGTTGTGATGCCGGACTCTACAGCCGCTTATGTCACCAACATTGGAAGCGGTACAATTAGTGTTGTTGATTTGACCGCATTACCATTCACCAGCACTGTAGCGATTCCCTTCCCTCCGGGGCCTCCTACGGCAATCGGACCGGGGGGAATGGCCATCGCTCCTTGTCCTTCGGTAATTCCGGGAAGCGTTCAAGCAACGCCTAAGGCAAATAGATATTTCTGGGAATCGGACATCTATAATACCATTGCGTGGGTTCCTCCATCGAATATTACTCCGCAGGGATACCTGATCTATCGCGACGGGGGTTTGCTTGCCCAAGTCTCAAATTCTTCTTTAGCATACGAAGACCATCTTCTTGATGAAACAACCGTCTATACTTATTCCGTCTATGCCATCACCGGCAGCGGCAATACTTTGATTGGAACTGTTTCCGTCACAACGAAAAAAGGATAAAGCAGATGCGGAACAAATATTTAGTGCTTGGATTTTTTCTCACCATTTTTTCCCTAATGGGAAACGAGGTTTTTTTGGAAGGCAAGATAGGTTATTTCCATCCCACCAATCATCGATTTAGAGAGAGCCATTCCGGAAACGTCATCTGGGGCTTAGAGCTTGATTATCAAATATGGAGACCTCTCTACTCTTGGATCGGCGTCGATTATTTCACCCAAGGCGGACACACGGACGGGCTGAACGAGCATACAAGAGCCGACATGGTCCGGATCAATATTGGACTAGAACTCCTCTATGACCAATTTTGGATCCAGCCTTATCTAGGCGCAGGGCCTCAAGCAACGTATCTCAAAACACATGTAGACTCAGAGTATCTCGTTCGGCGCGAATGGAACTGGGGCATCGGAGCGCTTTTCAAAACAGGAATCTTATTTAAGATTAATTCTTTTCTTTTGGCAGACCTGTTTGCAAACTACTCATGGCAGACGGTAGACATGAAGAGATTTCATTGTAAAAACGTAGTGACTCATCGTGCTGATATCAGCGGAATCTCTGTCGGCGCAGGAGTTGGTTACCGGTTTTAGACTTTGCAGTCAGACGACGCTCTTCAGGATTTTCCTGATAGGCCTCAAGCGGAGGGTTTCTTGTCGAAACCCTCCGAACCGCATTAAATGATCGCCTTGGCAAAGCGCTCTTCGATACCGTGCCAATTGAATATCTGCCAAATCGCTTTGACATAATCTGCGCGCACATTTTTATACTGAAGATAATACGCATGCTCCCATACATCGACTCCTAAAATGGGAATCAAAGCTTGGGTGCTTAAAGGATCCTGGTTTGCACAAACCGCAATTTCAAGCCTTTTCAAGCCTTTGTGATAGCCAAGCCATCCCCAACCCGACCCCTGAATCCCCACGCAAGCTGCGCTAAATTTCTCCTTGAACGCGTCGAAAGAGGTGAAATCGCGATCAATCATCTTCGCAAGCTCGCCCTTTGGCCCTGAATGGCCGCTCTTCGAAGGAGGCGCTAAAATTGTCCAAAAAATGCTGTGATTGATATGCCCTCCCCCATTGAACTTAATGGCTGACTGCAAAGCGATCATCGCAGGAACATCGTTTCTACTTTCCGCTTCATGATACTTCTCTAATGCGGCATTCAAATTCGTTACATATCCCTTATGGTGCTTGGAATAGTGGAGTTCCATAATTTCAGCCGAAATTACAGGCTCCAATGCATTAAAATCATAGGGAAGATCCGGTATCTGATAGCTAGTTTCTTCTAAAACGGTCATGTATTTTCCTCTTGTTCGACGAAACCCCCATCATATCCGCATATAAAAATTTAGACAAGAGCTCAACGAAAATACAACAGAACCATTATTCGTATAGTAAAATATTTATAATAAATAAAGATTATTTTATAATTATACTATAAAAATACTAAAATTAAAGGGACATAATGAGCATATCAGACATTCAACCGGTAAACGACAGCCAATCAAATTGGGATATCAAGGCAGCCTTAAAAGCCGTCTATAAACCGGCCCTCGCGGCTGCAAGTATTGGGATAGCGCTGGCAGCTACAGCCTCCTATTTCCTAGCCTCTGCTAACGAAGAGACGGCAATAGAGGCCACTAACTACGCCATGGTTCCGCTTCCATCCTCCGGAGCCGTCAGCACCGTACAAGATGTGGGCACGGCAGGAATGGCGCTTTTGCATGGATTAACGGGACTGGCTGTTGCAGCTTGGGTCAACAAAACCAATCAAAACGCTTCCGAACAAAACGGAGTTGGCCTTGCGGCTTTGGATATCCCATTCAACATGCCCATAACAACTGTCCGGATGATCACCGCAGAACCAATTTCAGTATGCATCACGCCTACAGCAACACATCAAATGACAGGTGCAGAGCTAATTAAAGAGATCGAAATATTATGCAACACCGGAAGAGAATCAGAAATACTACCTCTATTACAACATGAAGTAGTTGAAACACTAACAAACGAAGAAAAAATTGAAATTCTATCTCATCTTTCAGGAAAATTCTATGCACCGGATTTTACAACACGGATCATTGAGCGATTAGATCCCATATTCACTGATCCTGATTTTGCATGGTTTCACGATCTTCACGCCTATGAAAATCCACCCCTTTTTCGAGCCATTTGCGAAAGATACCAAGTTACCCATACTAAAATCGCACATGATTTCATCTACCAAGAAATAGCCGGGCTACAACACTTTAAAAACAACCCACATTTTTATAAACTCTCTAAAGAAACCACACTCATATTCATTGAGATTCACGGAAGGTCCATCCTGAACTCGAGGAATTTTTTTGACCGCATAAAACAATCAGAGACATCCCTGGATCTTGAGTTTTTCAAAAGTCTTCACCGCTTGGGTTGGAAAAGTCGATTTTTCAACCTCCCCATTAACAAGGATGAGCAGACGCTAATTCACAAATTTTTCCGCGCCGGAGATGTCCATTTTATCAGAAAATTAGCAAAAGATATTCCTATGGAATCAATGGATCTTGGGGATCATTTATTTTTAGAGGAACTAAAGGACTGCTTTGCAACCTATCCAATCGAAGGGACAAAGATCCGACAAGAAGGGAATATCCTTGCTCAAAATGGGTGCAGAAGCATTGTTTTCACGAAAGACGGGAAAGTCCTGGCAATCCCGGGACTTGATGTAAAAACTCTATTACCCGCGGAGAGTCAACCTACTGTAACTGTGTATCTCAATGAAGGCCACGCAAGCATTGCCTTTGCAGACGGATCTCATTACGGGTTTTATCCCAAAGGCGAAGATATACTAAACGGCTCTTCCGGATCTTCCTCCTGGAAATCATCCGCTGCCTCTACCCCAAAAAAACCCTTGCCTCTCGTTACAGGAATATTTTCCGGATCCGGGGCCTCTCCTCTGTTATCGGTTAATTGCGAAGTGATCCCTGATTCTGAACAAAAAACTTTTTCCGAGACGCATAACCAACTCAAACTTGATATCTATGCGAGCGAAGACCAGGTAGTTGCAATGAAAGAATATATCAAAGAAACGGAAAAAAAGTGCAGAAACGCTCAAGAATTCTACCACGTATTTTCGCACAACTGTATCAACTTCGTTCAAGATGTGGTCGGATCTGCCGGCCTCAAAGCAGATGTTCGCAACGCCTTTTCTTCTTTAGAATTTCTTCGCCGTCCCGGCCTTGCGAACTTGTATACGATCCCTCGATCTCACGGTCCAACCCTTCTATCAAGCGAATCTTTCCCTGTAAATACCGAGACGCTTATCCAAGGGATGATTCCCTTAACAGCAGCATCGGCTCTTTATTTGTCTACCTATGCCGTCAGAAAAATTGCGCAAGGAACACTGTTCGTGATGTCTTATCTCTACAGAAAAGTCAGAAGACAGTAGGCCTCTTGCGTAACTAAGAGGGTGTTGTAAAATTCATTTCTTCTCGAGAAACGAGACTTTTTCGGAATCTTTAAAATCGCACCCTCGTCTATATGCTCGTCCCGATATTAGACTCAGGTTGACGATTTTAAATCTCCTCGAAAACCTCTGGTTTCTCGAGGGAAAGCAATTTTACAACACCCTCTAAGAAGCTGTCTTCATTTTTACCGGCCAACCTCGATCTGCGCGCTGCTTCATTGTTTGAAGAGCCTCTCTCAAGACAGGATTGAGCGATGTGAGTCGGACGGTTTGTTCATTTCGTTTGATCCACGGATCAATTCCCCGATTTTTAAAAGGAATCAAGAGATCGGCCCTTTCGGGTTCAATCAAATGGTAATATTGGTCAGCGAAAAGAAGCTTTTGCATCAGATCTTGGATGAAAGAGTCTTTGCTTGTAAGCAATCGATCCCAGATGAGTTGATCTGTCTCGAAATGGAATTCATCTGATGAAATCACCCCTATTTCAAAGCCCCTCAAGACCGCCTCTGCCAGCCATTTTGAAGTGATGAAATTCTTGGCGCTTCCCCAGCAATCTTCAGTCATGAAAAGAGAAAAAGAGGCAAGCCTCGCAGCTAATTCCTGATTGGTGAATATCCATTTTCCATTTTCAAAAGACAGATCACAAAAAAGCTCCAGGATCTCTTCTTTCGTCATGAATTTTTGAAAATAGCTGCCTTGCATATTGTAATCGATGCGATCTGCGCATAGATCGGGCAAAGGCTGCTCCAACATCGAAAATGCTTTGGTTGCGGGA
The DNA here is from genome assembly GCA_031972195.1 of Chlamydiales bacterium. Taxonomy (GTDB): domain Bacteria; phylum Chlamydiota; class Chlamydiia; order Chlamydiales; family SM23-39; genus DALYFE01. The sequence continues at coordinate 6,921 of DALYFE010000041.1, forward strand.
GATATTTGCTCGATGAGATAACCATGCCGATTCAAAATTTCTTCAATGCCCGAAGAAATCAAATAGGAATCGAAGATAGACGATTGATAATCGTCGGTTTGATTTTCTTTGCCATAAACCCAATCCCCTACATGGGAAAAAGCTGTATGAGAGACGTCATGCAGAAGACCTGCGATCTGCTCTTCCAGAGAAGCTCCCTTACTTCGAAGGATGGCAAATACGCCAAGAGAATGGTCAAACCTTGTGTAATCCTCAGGATGGGTTTTTGTATAATAGGCAACGCCATACTGATGGATCCATTGAAGTCTTTGCATGGCAGGACAGGCAATCAGGTCGAGAAGGACCTGTTCTTCCACCTCGATGGTTCCATAAAATGTCTCAACAGCTTCGCTGAAAAGCTGGGTAATCGACAAGGCGATCAACAAATGCAAACGGAGATAAAAATGGAACATGGGGTTACTTTGGTCTTGCAATGATATGAATTCTGGAGATCTCTTCAGAAACCCGTCCCGAAGAATCTAAGATTTCCGGTTCGCTTTCAAGCACTTTTGCAACGTACTCGGCATACATAGGATAACTGACAGAAAACGGCACTCCCCAATTGGCGCTGGCAGTTCCGACCAACCAGTCGACATAGGCATTGACATTGGGGAAAAGATAGGGGGCATGTTCTCTTCGAATGGAAAGGATTTCAAATCCGGCTTTTTCCAAATAAATTTCGCATCCCTTGAATGTGCGGATCGAAAACTCATGCGTGTAGCTGGGACGATTGATCCATGGCTGCTCAATGCCATATTTTTGCAAAAGTCCATTGGCGATAGAGCGTCTTGCAACTTTAGGCGCTTCAGGGATCGTCAATAGTAAAAGCCCATCAGACTTCAGGCGGGACTTAAGATTGGTCAATACCGCTAGCGGATCATCGACAAAATGGAGCACGGAAAAAGAGCAGATCAGATCATACTCTCCTCTGATTTCCTCCGTTTGGAATTGTAAATTAGGAGAGGAAT
>DALYFE010000041.1:7937-13843 GCA_031972195.1 Chlamydiales bacterium
AGAGGAATAGAGATTTTTGGCTAACTCAATCATCGATGAAGAAATATCATAACCGGTAACCATCCCTTCAGGCACGCGCTCGGAGATCCACGCGGTAATTTTTCCATCGCCGCATCCAAAATCGAGGACACGTTCCGTTCCTTTAAAGGGAAATGACTCGATCAGCTCCATCGCCCATTCGCGCTGGATCTCAGAATGTTGATGATAGGCATTGGCCAATTCCAAAGAGTTCCATCCTCTTTCACCGCCGCAGCACCGGGCGGCCGCAAAAAAAATGCCAACTGCAAATAGTAGAGATCTCATTTCCTTTTTCCTTTTGAGGCAAGGATGATAAGAAGAAAAAAAATATATTGTCAAACAAGATCGGCTTGTAAAATTGCCTGATGGGTAACAGGTCCGATTGCAGTCAATTTTTTATCGCGCGGAAGTTTTCCGAAAATGCGTAAAAATCCATCGACTGTACTCGGGCTGGTGAACACAATCTCATCAAATAGGTCCAAATTGGGCACCGGCTCTAGTTTCTGACACACTGTATCATATAAATCGAACATGCATGTGGAAATGCTCCGCTTTTGCAGGTAATTGGCAAGATGGGGTCTGGCCAATTTCGAGCGAGGGTAAAATAAGAGGGCATTTTCTAAAGACATTGTCTCTAGCAGCGCGATCACCCCTTCTTGAGTCGCGTTAGATGGAATCATCGATGAAACCCCTAACTGGAAAAGCTCTTTGGCCGTTGCATGGCCAATTGCAATTGCAATTCCCGAAAATGCACCGCCCGATTCATGCCAATAACGGACCCCATTTTTGCTTGTAAAAATCAAATGCGTAAATCGATCCTGCATTGCAAGCGCCCCTCTTAGCTCAAGAGATTCAATTTTTTGAGTCCGAATGACAGGGTAATGAAAAACCCCTTGCGGAGCATCGATTCCCAGATAAAGAACAGACATCTTGCGGCAAGGTGGTCTAGGTATGGATTGCACGGAAAAGCCGGCTCATCTCATCGTCATTGGAACGGGCAAGCACGGCAAGCCTTCCTTGCAAAGGCGCCGTCTGTCCATCAAGGATCATCCGATTGATTTGCGTCATCCCAAGCCGAATCAACGCAGCTTCTGCAATGATGGCTCCATCGACATGCCCCATCTCGACTGCCCGAATTCGATCTCCAATTGTGCCGCGCAATTCAATGCACTGAAGATCTTTCCTCAAAGATTTCACGATTGCTTCTCTTCGATCGCTCGAAGCGCCAATTTTTGCGCCGACAGGCAAAGACGCCAAGGTATCCTCTTGCCGAAACACCAAACTGTCTCGAGCATCCAATCCCTTTGTCAAAGCAACAATCGAGAGTCCGTCAGGAATCGGATCCGGCAAATCTTTCGCCGAGTGGATCGCAATCCGAATCGTTCCTTGCAAAAGCATTTGATCGAGATCTCGAGTAAAAAAATCACTCTTTCCTAAAGTCTTCAATGAAGAGGCGCGATCTCTGTCTCCCGGACTTTCCGCCCAGACCGGATCTAAATAAACATCGGGATGATGCGCATGCAATTCTCTTTGCACTTCACAAAACTGCGCGCGGGACAAGGGAGAAGAACGGGCTCCGGACAAAATCCTCAAGCAAGCACCCTTTGAATTGCTTCATCTACAAGATCAATGCCGATCAATTCAATTTTACCGGTAAGCGAAGAAGAGAGTCCTTTCAGGTTGCGCTTGGGCAAAATGCACTTTTGAAATCCCATATGGATCGCTTCTTTGAGCCTGGTTTCAATCCGGCTTACACCGCGCACCTCTCCTCCCAGTCCCACTTCCCCCAACACAACCAGATCCGACGGGAGAAAGCGATTGGCAAATGAAGAGGCGATCGCAAGCAAAATCCCTAAATCAATCGCAGGCTCGACAATTTTCAATCCGCCGGCAATCGCAACAAATACATCACAGTGATGCAACTGATAACCAACCCGTTTTTCCAATACGGCCAAGAGCAAGGCGAGGCGATTTTGATCAAGTCCTGTCGATCTACGGGATGGCGTTGAAAATGCAGTCGGGGTCACCAACGCCTGAATTTCTAATAAAAAAGCGCGAGCCCCCTCTAAACCTGGAACAATTGCAGAACCTGCCGTTTCCCGCATCCGCCCTTCCAAAAATGCAGCAGATGGATTTTCTACTTCGGCAAGTCCCTTTTCCTTCATTTGAAAAATGGCAATCTGATCTGTAGGGCCAAAGCGATTTTTAACGGAGCGCAATAAGCGATATCCATGTTGGCGATCTCCTTCAAAATCAAGGACCGTATCGACCAAATGCTCCAAAACCCGAGGCCCTGCAAGCTCTCCTGATTTTGTCACATGGCCAATCAGAAAAGTTGTCACTCCCTGTCCCTTTGCCAAATGCATGAATTCGGTGGCAATTTCGCGCACTTGGACAACAGATCCCGGAGATGAAGGAATCTCTGCTTTATAGACGATTTGGACAGAATCGACGATCGCCACATCGGGCTGCAATTGATCGATCTGCGCACGAATCGAGGTAAACAGCGTTTCACTCAAGAGATATAAATTTTGATGATCGATCTCCAAACGCAAAGCGCGGAGCGCCGTCTGTTCGGCAGATTCTTCTCCGCATACATACAGCACCGTCAACCCTTGCGCCGCAAGCGCATTGGCAATTTGGAGCATCAGGGTCGATTTTCCAACGCCCGGCTCCCCGCCTACAAGGATCAATGAGCCGCCGACAATGCCTCCGCCAAAAAGACGGTCCAACTCTCCCATTTTGGTCTCCAACCGCTTGCAGGAGGTCGGTTCCACTTCCCGGATCCGAATCGGCTTGGCGCTTTGGGGACGCTTTGTCTCAAAACGGGCTTTCTTTTCTACAATTGCAGCTTCTTCAACAAACGTGTTCCAGTTTTGGCAGGTAGGACAACTCCCCGTCCATTTCGGTTGATTATGTCCGCATTCCCGGCATGACCAAAGAGTTTTCGCTTTCTGGTTCAACGAACCTCCATCTTGGAGAGCGCATCAAACGCCGCTTGCTGCTCCGCTTCTTTTTTTGAAGATCCAATCCCCATGCCGGTTTCCTGATCGGCAAGAAAAACCAATACATGGAAGACTTTTGCATGGTCCGGCCCCGTTTCTTCAACGACTTTGTAAACGGGCGCTTTTTGAAATTTTTTTTGTGAAAACTCCTGCAGCTCCGCCTTATAGTTGCGAGACGGGCTTCCAATGACCTGTTCAATCTGCTCATCGAAATGCCGAAGAATAAAAGACTTTACAACGGCCAACCCGCCATCGAGATAAATGGCCCCGACAAGCGCTTCGAATACATCGGCCCGGATAGAGACCTTCGCGTGCCCTTCAGCCAGCCGCTCTCCCCTTCCTAAAAGGATGGCATCCGTCAACTCCAGTTTCTGAAGAAATTGAGCGCAAGACTGCGAATCGACAAGCCGCGATCGAAGCTGGGAGAGCAACCCTTCAGGGTGCCCAGGCAGCCGGTGATAGAGGTACTCTGCAATGACAAGCCCTAAGACCGAATCTCCCAGAAATTCAAGCCGCTCATTATGGGGGACCGTTCTACCCTTTAATTCGTTAACAAATGAGCGATGCGTAAAACAAAGAACTAAAAGATCTTTATTTTCAAATACATACCCAATATTTTTTTCAATCGAAGGGAGATCCATTCCTGCAATTCTATGTGTAAAGAGAGTTTTTTTCTATCAAAATATGCCCTTATTACAGTAACATGCTTGCACTATGGTCAGGCTAAATCATCACTTTTCAAAACTCCAAGGGAGCTATCTCTTCCCTGAAATTGAGAAAAAAATTGCCTCCTATCGAGCAAAACATCCTGATTGCCGCCTGTCCGATCTAGGAATTGGCGACATCACACAACCTCTTCCTTCATCGGTCATCAAGGCCCTTTGCGCAGCCTCCCGGGAAATGGGCGAGATGGCCACATTTCGAGGCTACGGGCCCTCCGAAGGATATGCCTTTTTACGGGAAGCCATTGCGTTGAACGAATATGGAAACCTTGGGATCTCTCCTGATGAAATATTTATTTCCGATGGCGCTCAAAGCGATATTGCAAACTTTCAAGAACTTTTCGCATCCGATAACCGAATAGGAATCCCGGATCCCACCTATCCGGTCTATCTCGATTCGAATGTGATGGCGGGGCGGACGAAGGCTCCTTTAAAAACAGGAAAATACGGAGGCGTTACCTATCTTCCCTGTACCGAAGAAAACAATTTCAAACCGAAAATTCCAAGCACGCCTCTCGACTTGATCTATCTTTGTTTTCCAAGCAATCCAACCGGCGCCGTGATCGACCGTTCTTTGATGAAAGAATGGGTAGAATTTGCCAAAGCAAACCGCGCAATTATTCTACTGGACGGAGCCTACGCCTCGTTTGTTACCTCTCCGGATACGCCTAAAAGCATTTATGAGATCGAAGGGGCCGATGAAGTAGCTGTTGAATTTCGAAGTTTTTCAAAGTCGGCCGGATTTACCGGACTTCGCTGCTCTTATACTGTGGTCCCCCGAAAACTCCAGATTTTTGATTGCGGATCTTCCCATTCGGTCCACGCCCTTTGGAAAAGACGGCAAGACACCAAATTCAATGGGGTTGCATACCCAATCCAAAAAGCTGCAGAGGCTGTCTTTAGTCCTGAGGGAAAAAAAGAAGTGCAAGAGATGATCTCCTCCTGCCTTAATCGGGCTCTCTCTTTACGCCAGGGTCTAATCGATTTGGGATTTACCGTATTTGGAGGAACCAACGCTCCTTACCTCTGGTGCAAAACGCCAACAGGACGCACCTCTTGGGAATTCTTTGACGATCTTTTGGAAGCCTATCAAATCGTCTCCGTTCCCGGAAAAGGATTCGGGCATGCCGGAGAAGGATATGTCCGCCTATCTGCTTTTGCAGATGAAATTTCTGTGACCCAAGCTCTATCCAAATTAAAAAGCAGAACGTGAACCATGCGAACTCTTGTGACTGCCCAGCAAGCCGCTTTTTTTGCCCAAAACGGCTACATCGAATTTGAAGGGGTAGCTTTTGACAGCCATCAAATCTTCACCTCCATACGCTCTCTTTTAGAAAAAAGAACAGGATCGGCGCTATCCCGCATGCCGCCATCTCAGCTCTATGCATTGGGCAGAGATTTATGGCGCGACGAAAAAACCCTCCAAAAGCTTCTTTTAAAGGCGCTTGCCCCGATTGCATTGAACCTGATTGGCAAACCTCTTCGGCTGGCCTGCGATCAATGGATCCCTTCAGGCTACCCATGGGAACAGGCGGCTCCATTTAAAGGGCTATTTTCGATCCAGGGAATGGCGTTGGGCGTAGTCCTTTGCTCCGAAGAGGTTTCTCTTCCTCTGAGAGCTCCTTTAGGATTGCTGCCTCTGCCAAAGAATCCAAGCAACGTGTTGTTTATAAAACCCGAACTCCTCATCGATTGGCCAAGTCTTGCAAAATCTCCCGCCGTGGACCTCTATTTCGGGGCCTATGCGCAAAATTCTGCAGTCTACATCCATAATCCAAAAGATCCCTCAGGCAATGCCCTCAAGCAAATGGGGTATCATTTTGGAGATACATTACAGAACCATTCCCATCCCATTTTATTCGGTCCATGACCACACCTCATATCCTGCTTCTTTTACTGGTAGTAGCCATCTGGGGGTTCAACTTTGAAGTCATCAAAGAAGGATTGCAGCACTTCCCTCCCATCTTCCTCTGTTTTGCCCGTTTTTTAATTACAAGCATCCCTGCCATTTTTTTCATTAAACGCCCCAAAGTCCCTCTGCATCGCCTTCTGCTCTACAGCTCCGTGATGTTCGTTCTCCAATTTTCGCTCCTGTTTTTCGCAATGCAATCCGGCATTACTCCTGCATTGGCATCCATTCTTCTACAAATCCAAGCGTTTT
>DALYFE010000041.1:13853-14137 GCA_031972195.1 Chlamydiales bacterium
CGCAAGCCACCTCAATGAAGATATTACCCCGATCGGCCTATTGCTCGTACTGGGAGCTGCATTCACTTGGGCGCTTGGAAGCATCATCGCAAAAAGCTTGGGAGAAAAAGGAGGATTGCCACTGGTGATCTGGAGCAGCCTTTTTGCCTGGCCCCCTTTGTTGCTCATCTCCTTCTGGATCGAAAAAACCGACTGGATTCAAGGATGCATCGAGCATTGGAACTGGCAATCAGGACTCTCTGTATTTTATATAGCCTACTGCTCGACGCTATTTGGATTTGGGG
>DALYFE010000042.1:0-8608 GCA_031972195.1 Chlamydiales bacterium
TCAAAACCTCTGGTTTCTCGAGGGAAAGCAATTTTACAATACCCTCTTACGAAAAAAGCCCAAACACAGTCTCTAAGATGGTTTCCGGTGTAGCTCAGCTTAAGGCTGCCCGTTCAACCACTGGGTTGATCTTTTTATATAAGGTGAGTCGGAAAAACTGGAGCCTCGGCAAAATGGGTTTTTTAATCTATTACCGCAATTCCCAGGATGGAAATCGCTTTTGCCCCTGGCCTTTAGAGATAAGAATAGGTTCCCGATGGATGATGTGGATTAGATACAACTCGCCATTGTCATTGTCTTCAGTATTATATACCAGATGCAGTCCATTTGGAGCCCAAGAGGGATTTTCTTTCGTTTCCGGTCCGGTAGTCAGTTGTTGTTCTGTTTGCGTTTCAAAGTCATAAAGCCAAATTTGGCGAACACCGTCTACTTTCGCACAATAGGCAAGTTTTTTTCCGTCGGGAGACCAAGCAGGGCATGTGTTCTCCCGATTTTTTGTTGTCAGCAGCTTTGGTTTAGGTCTTTGCGTATCTTTCGGGGCCGGAATGTCTAAAAGATAGATGCGGGGAGGACCGTCTTTATCTGATACAAAAGCAATCTGTTTTCCGTCAGGACTAAACGTAGGGGAAGCTTGTGTTGCGCGCGGCGCGGAAAAAATTTGCCTGGCCCTTCCAAGCATCCGTTTTTTGGAATCGAGTTTCTGCAAAAATAGGTCCGGACGTCCTGCTACATCTGTAATAAATGCAATCTGATTGCCTTGTTTTGATAGCGCCGGCAAAACTTGGTTGCCTCTTAGTGAAACCAACAGCTCTTTTTGAGGGTTTGAAAGGCTTGCGCGATAAATTTTTGATTGCCCTTCATTATTATAGACGTAGAAAAAATCAGAACGGTTCATGTTATTTGGCAGGAATCCGGGAGATAAGCAATATCCTTGTTCATTCGTGAGTTGCCGAGCAGAGGCCCCATCGGCATCGCAAATCCAAATTTCCGAAAGCCACCCTAGTCCTTCAGATGCCGGATTTTTTACCCTTTGTGCATAAAGGATTCGAAGAGAGGCGATTCCTTCGCTATTGAATAGGTCTTTATGGATTGCGTCTGCAAGACGGTGCATTCCTCTTCTATCTGTTTCCATGCTTCCTGACAGGGGAATGGCCGGATAGGTTTTAGATGTTTCTTTTTCGATATCCACTACGGTTAGAATGAGTTGCTTTTGACTTACTTCAATGGCTGCAAGGTATGGGAATTGTTCTTTTTTCCAGCGGGTCAATGGAAAATTTTTGCGAAAAGCGCCCCAGTCCAAGGTGTCTTCAAGTTCTTGGCGAATGGGGGCTACCGAGACAAAGCCTCCCTGGTTCATATCGAATTCCAGAATGCTTCTCAGTTCGTCAAAATAGCGCCAATCCCATTCAGAAGGATCCGTATGAATCCGGCTAATGTAAAGCGGCTTGACAGGCGAGCGGGTTGGCAAGCTAACTTCCAGATGTTCTCCATGAAGCACTGCAAACAGAACAATAAAAAAGTTAGTAAGTTTCCACATTTCGGAAGGTAACCGTAAAATTTAAATGTTTTTCAGAGAGTCCAAACTCATTAAAACATGGGAAGGTAAGCTCTTGCAACCGCTTTTTAAGAAAGTCGCTATTTTTTTGGCTTCGCGCATCTAAAATTTCTAACGCAATGATTTTTCCTTCAGGATTAATCTCGATCTTGGCCGTCACGGTGCCAAATTCGGGCAAATCAAGATTATTTTGCAAAATGGCGGTGAAGGCAGTCCCGTAAGATTGAGAGCTGGGACTATTTGTTGTTTGAAGAACTCCTGCTTCAATTACGGCAGGAATAGAAACTGCAAATTTGGTATCCGTATTTTCTTCTGATTTACTGAGGGCGTCCAGACTGTTCGAGAGTTGTTGGAGCAGCGTTTCTTCAGTAGATGTTAATCTGGCGGTTGATGGCGATTGTTTTTTTGTTGCCTTAGAAGAGGATGCAGGTGTTTGGGAGGGTTTCTGTACGTTTGGTGTGCGTGTTTTTATGGGAGGAGCATTGGTTGTTTTTTTTTGTATAGTTGTATTCGATGTTAAAGAAGGAGCATTCGTGCGGGGCAAGGTGATGGTGCGGATCGCAATGGATTGGGAGCGATGTAGTTTTTTAGAGAGTAAATGGTTGCAGAAAAGCCCAAGAATTGTTGCAAAATGAACCCCTAAGACAACAATTCCAATCTGTTTAAATCGAGACAGTAAAGAAAACTTGTTCCATAGGTAGTTCATGACGGTTTGAGGATGATGTCCATTTGAGTAAAGCCGCAAGCTTCCAATGTGTTTTTTACCTGCTGATAGGTCTGAAAATGAGCTCTTGCGTCAGGCAGAAGCTGCGGGATGTCCGATGGGTGTTTGATTTTTTCAGACAGCAGCGTTTTTTCCAGTTCTTGTAGAGTGATTTGCTTATTTTGAAACCAGATTCCGTTATCTGCATGGATTGAAATTGTAAGAGGATGGGCGGTTGTTGGCGGCAGCGCTTTTTGCAGCTCTTGTCTGCTTGGCGCAAGAAGTATGGAGTCGATCGATAAAATGGGGGCAATCAGGATAAACGAAATCAGAACGACAAAAACAACGTCGATGAGCGGCGTAAGATTGACTAGAGGCTCTTCAGAAAGATCTTCTTCAGAGAGATGATGAAGGCGTTTTCGCATGTTCTGGTCTTCGATAACGAAGTTCGACCGAAGTTAAGAGAAGCCGGGAAAAATTTTCCAGGTCGCGTCGGTATTCGCGTCCTGCATTTTTGAGGTAGTTATAGCCGACAAGTGCAGGAATTGCAACGACGAGTCCAACTACCGTTGTGGCAAGGGCCAAAGAGAGGCCCGAAAGCATCGATCCATTGGATCCCATTGGGCTTCCCGGTTGTTGCAGCTGAGAAAAAGTAACCAAAATGCCCCAGACTGTCCCAAGCAATCCTAAAAAGGGAGCAAGTGTTGCAATTGTAGAGAGAAGGAACAGATTTTTTTCTAAGTTTTTTGAGCAAGAGTCTGCAGTTGCATACACTTGAGACTCAATCAATCCGAGATCGGCTTCGCACAGATTCGACTCTTGTCCCGGCAAATATAGATGGTTTTTGTTGATGATTTGGAATGTATGCTGTTTGAGTGTTTTATAGACTTCAAAAAAGGGATGGGGGATTTCGGCAAACTTTCCCTTAAGGGGGCGATGCCACTGCAATCCCAACGGATCTTTTTCAGAAAATTGCTCCTTAAACGCAGCAGACATTCGGTGGACATGGAAAAAAACCCAGCTTTTGTACAAAAGCTGCCACCAGCAAATAGCGGACAGAATCAATAGACCCCAAAAAATGCCCTTTCCAAACCAATCGGAGTGGAGATAGGAGGAGATGAACGGATTGCCGGATGCCAAATGCATAAAGTATCTATTATACATAGGACATAACCAATGTAAAAGTCAATTCTCTTAGAGTCGAAAGAACCTAAAAATCAACAGAAACGAAGGTCGCGGACAGTCCGAAAGATCGGTTGCGGTTTAATCAAATTATTTAATATGCTGTGCTCCGTTTTCATTTTTGCACGGATTTCCGATTAAGTTGATGGGAAGAGTTTTAGTAGGCGCGTGGAGTACTATGGAGCAGGCTTTATTAAGGATCGATCGGCTTGGAAGGCTGCTTTGCTTTGTTGTTTTTTGTATGTTCTTAAGCCCTGCGTCTGCCAGAGAGTATTGTTTTGAAGGAGTTTTCAACCAGCCTGATGGAGATGAGCGATTTTTTCTAATTACGCAGTTCGCTCCCTATAATCCAAATATCCTGGCGATTCATTGCGAGCCGGAAGCGTCTTCGATATGTGCTCGTTGGTGGCCTTACGGAACCTTTTTTACAGAAGCTGCTCTAGAAAATTCAAGAAATCGGACATACGATTTTGTCTGGATAGAAAGCGAAGGGGATGAATTGGAAATCGTCAGAGAGATGTCTGATGTTTTACAAAAAGCTACGGCTATTTATATTTCGACCCATTTTTCAAATCAGGAAATGCATTTTTCCAATGTGAGATTTTTTCTTGAGTCGTCCGGATTTGCTCTTCTTTCGCATTGGTATTGGGAAGGTGAAAAAGGGAATGCGATTTTTTTAAAAAAAGAAGTGTTCGATGCGGCGATGAGGACTTTAAACTATTCTCCTAAGCCATCTAACTTTTTTGATTATCCATATGTTTATAATTTGGATCGGTTTTTTAAGAAAGCTCGCAATAAATCGGCAGATCATCAATTAGAGCAGATTGATTTTATTTATATGATCAATTTGGACGAGAGGCCTGAAAAATTTTCGAAAGCCTCTTGGGGGTTGCAATTATATGGAATCTCTCCTTATCGATTTTCCGCAGTCAATGGATGGAACCTGTCTGTTGAAACGATTGAACAGCTAGGACTTAGGTTTCCCAGAGGCGTTTTAAAAGAACAGTTCATGGGCTCGATTTACCGCGAAATTAACGGCACTCATTACCGCTGCAATGAGTTGATAAAGGAAGGAGCCGGAACCTATTTCTCCCTAGGGCTAACCAAGGGAGCCATTGGAATTATTTTAAGCCATCTTTCCGTTTTACAAGATGCATATGATGCCGGATATCAGACCATTTGGGTGATGGAAGACGATGTCGAAGTGGTTGACGATCCTAGGCAAATTCCCGAATTGATTCGTAGTCTCGACAGCCTGGTCGGCGATTGGGATATTTTGTTTACCGATACGGATACTAAGGACACCAAGGGCAACCATGTGCCTTGCCGCGCAATGGCCGCAAGACCTAATTTTTGCGTAGAAACATTAGATACGCTTTTACAGCGATTTTTTGTAGTGGATCAACATTTTTCAAGAATCGGGATGCGTTATGGAGCGTATTCAATGATTATCCGTCGGTCCGGAATGGAAAAGATTTTGAGTTATTTCAAGACATATGGAGTATTCCTTCCCTACGATATGGATTTTTGGCTGGTTCCCAATATAGAGATGTATATTGTTAACAGAGATATTGTATCCCATGCTCCGGGCGCCCCGACTGATAATAATTGTCCGCACTATTTGAAGGGTGCCTGATGCGAATCTTCTCCGTTTTCCTCTGTGCCGCTGTTCATCTGCTTGCTGCGTATTCTGATGACGAATTAGAATGCTTATGGGCCTCGATTAAAAATATTCATAGCCCTACCCTGGAAGAGTATCGCTTGATTGACCAATATCTTGCTACGGGGAGAAGGCCTTATTTCCAGCGTTTGTATGAGGCGAGTCACTTTGATCCTAGCAGAATGGAGCGGATATTAAATTTTAGATTAATTGGCGATAGCGATGCTCTTCCCGTTTGCAAAACATATGATTTCAATGTCACCGACAAGACCGATAAAAGATGTATTGTTTTGTATGGATCTTCTAATAATACCTATCGGAAAAAAGCATTGAGGCTTCTGGAAGAGATCGAAAGTTCCGGCTATAGCGGGCATGTGCTGGTCCGGCTTGGAGGATTTCCAAATACTCAATTTGGAGGCTTGAAAATTTGCCATGTGCCGTACGCATTTAAAGTTGCTTTTATCGAGGAAGCGAGGCTGCTTGGCTATAAACAAATTCTCTGGCTAGACTTAGCGATTCATCCCTTGGGCGGGTTTGAAGAGGTTTTTTTAAGCATTCAAGAAAACGGACATTTCTTTACGAACGTCGGAAGTTTGCAAGATAATTATCCGACCCATCTTCTCAAAGCGGCCGAGACGCTTCAAATTACCGAGAGTTTATATCCTCACATCCCGCATCTCTCATCCTCCATGATCGGCATCAATGTGGAAAACAAACAGGCTTTTGAGCTTTTGAAGATGTGGTATGCCGAGACGGCAAATGTATATCCGTGCATGACCTGGTGGCCTGAAGAATTGAGTTTGTCCGTAGCCGCATGGCGTATGGGGCGCAAGCCTCTTACTTGGTTTGGGAACGTGGTTTGCTGCCAAGGTGAAATGTACCAATTAGAAAATCGCCCATCGGTTCAATTTTACTTGGATTCATCGAGATGAAATATATTTTGACGGTTTTGCTTTTTTTGAAGATGTCTCCGGTATATTCCGAAGATTATCAATACGAATTATCCATAGGTGCTATTTTTCAAAATGAAGGTCCGTATTTAAAGGAATGGATTGAATTTCATAAATTGGTTGGAGTAGAGCATTTCTATCTCTGTAATAACTGCAGCACCGATGATTATCTCGCTATATTGCAACCTTATATTGAGTCGGGAGAAGTAGACTTGTTTCAATGGCCGACCCTTGCTGTTTCATGGGAGAATTGGCTGTATGAAGTGCAGGCGGGAGCCTATGTTCACTGTATTCGTTCGGCGACGGGATCTTCCAAGTGGCTTGCATTAATTGATGTAGATGAATTTTTGACGCCAATCAGCAGCCTCGTTATTCCTGACATTTTAAAAGACTACGAAGAGTTCGCCGGCGTTTGTTTTAATTGGAAAACTTTTGGGCATTCCTGGCTTGAGGATTTGCCGCCGGGACGTCTTTTAATTGAGGCGCTTGTTTGGATGGCTCCTCATGATCGAGCGACCAATTTAGGGGTCAAGTCTATAGTGCGCCCCGAATATGTTGAAACCTGTAAACACCCGCATTATGTGGTCTATAAAGAGGGGTTTTATGGAGTAAATTCAAATAAAAATCCAAATATCGATAGCAATGGCGCTACGGATAAAACTTATTACGATCGTCTTGTTGTTAATCATTATTGGAGCCGAACCGGAAATTATCTCTATAAGAAGCTACAGCGCTACAGTATCTGGTTTCCTCAGATTGTTCCGGAAAGTTGGCCCGAATATGTGAAAGGGATGAATGAGGTTTGTGATCATACAATGGAGCGATTTGTGGTTCCTTTGCGTGAGAGGTTATCTCTAAACGGACAGCTTAGGCCTTGGGCCCCTGTTCTTTAGGACAGGGTCAGGCGAGCTATCTAATAGTTTGCGGCAAAGAATTTGCCGCCCATTACCGGAGCGGAGAATCTCTCCCCTTTATGGGAGAGTTCTTCCATGAATCAAGAGGCGCTTTCTAACAGTCTTCTAAAAGAGGGACGATGCATTTTTTATACAAAATTTTGATATTTACTGTTTTAAGTTTATTCCTCCACGCAACGGAGAGCCTTGATCATTTTTTAATTCAATGCGGATATGACTTAACCCCGCAGGGGACTGCTGATGTGGAGGGGTATGTCACTCCAAAACAACGAGAGGCTTTTATCAAGGATCTCCAAGGATTGCCTTGGGTCAAAAAAATTGCGGAGGTTGGGTTTAACGCGGGGCATACATCTGAATTATTTTTAGAGTTTGTAGCTAGCAGCGAAGTAGTGGCTTTCGATATAAATTCTCACTTTTATACGAATTCCGGAGTGGAATTTATTAGAAATAAGTACAAAGATAGATTTTCCTTTATTGATGGTGACTCTTTATTAACAGTAGTCGATTTTTCTAAGGCGCATCCGAATGAAAAATTCGATCTTATCTATATTGACGGCGGGCATACGCTGGATGTGTGTTTAAATGACATATTGAATTTTAAAAAGTTGGCGCACAAAGATTCCATTGTGTGGATCGATGATGTGAACTTTTCTGATGTAAGAAAAGCAGTCGAGATCGCGGAACGGCTTCGTTTGATCAAAGTTCTTAAATCTGAAGTAGCTGAGGATGAATTTGGCACGCGGGCCTGGGTGGTTTGCCGGTACCTGATTTCCTCTTAGAGGCATCGCGAGTGAGTTTGGCAATGGACTTCTTTCGAACCTTAGTTTCGAAAGAAGTCCATTACTCCGGCCGCCTATTGAGATTTTTTTCATGCCACAAAACGAATTCTTCGATTGATTCTTTAATTGGCGTGAATCGAAAATCAGTTCCTAAAAAGGAGAGCAGCCGTTGATTGCTGCCGGTATAGGAGGCTCCTAATCCCGGGTTTCTTATGTTGACTTCCTGCGGGATCCCTGTCACCTCTCTGATCAACTCAACAATTTCTAAAAGGGTAATTGGCATCCCTGTCGTGACATTATAGCTATGAAAATTAGCCGGACGATGAATGAATTCATTGATAATTCTTGTTAGGTCTTTGATATATAGGTAATCAAATTCGATATTTTGATTTATGTTGATTGGCATTTTTAGCAATGATTGAATGATGGCGTATGAGATAAATCGAACCTGATAGTCTTCAAACGGCCCAAATACGCCGAACAGATGAAGCGTTACAGCTTTTTCAGGAGTCTCTGAAGAAAGGATTTTGGTGGCTAATAATTTTGATAGACCATACTCATCCTCAGGAATTTTGCTGCCTAAGCGATCCTCAGTAATTTGCCTCATTGGTAATGGGCGGCCATATTCAGCTCCGCTTCCTAAGTGAATAAAGCGTTTTACCAAATTCCTTTTTTCAAAGAGGTGGACAAAGGACAAAAGATTATTTTGGAGAACTCCTGTCTGAGGAGAAGGAGATTCTCCTCTCCGGCAAGAGGTGGCAAGTTCGCTCGCCTGGTCAGATAAGTAGCTTGTTTGGCCCTGCTCTAAAGAACAGGGATTGCGCCGAGCTGCCCGTTCAAGAGATGGAAAGGGTCTTGTCTTGGT
>DALYFE010000042.1:8618-14029 GCA_031972195.1 Chlamydiales bacterium
GCGGCCGATAAAGCCATTTCCTCCGGTAATCAAAAGTGTTTCCATGGCGAAAATGTTCTATTGATGAGCCATGGCAAATGGCTCCATTTGATCAATTGCCTTTCCAAAGGCAATTTTTGGATATACGTTCACATTGGCTTCAACCATAACTTGCAGTAGGGCAGCATCTTCCGTGTTTTTCCATAGATGCCGCAGTCCAGATGCTATTTCTTCCGAACCGGAGATTGTATGTGACAAGATACCATAGGCCCTTCCGATCTCCTCAAAGTTAGGAGCGCTATACCCCAATGAAGTGGATTGATATCTTCCGTGAAAATAGCTGTCTTGAAATTGCCGGATCATCCCTAAGCAATTATTGTTTATTATGACAATTTTAATCGGCAGTTTATTGCGGACAACGGTTTGGAGCTCCTGAATATTCATTTGGAATCCTCCATCTCCGGCAATCACGACGACGGGTTTTCTCTGAGATGCAAGCGAGATCCCAATTGCGGCAGGTAGAGCAAATCCCATGGATCCCAATCCGGCCGATGAGATGAATATTTGATGGGGTCTAATTTCCAAAGATTGCGCAGCCCACATTTGGTGGCTCCCCACATCGGCCACAAATCCGAGAGCATTCATTGAGGATTTTGACAGCATATGGATGAAAACATTCGGATTGATCCCGTTGATTTGTTTTAATTCCGAGATGTCGGGCCATGCTTTTTTGATTGAAGCTATTTCATGCAGCCATTTGTCATGCTTTTTTAAATGCAAGGGTTGCATTTTGCAAGTCATTGCCTTTAAGAAGTCTAAAATGGTTCCATGAATCGGGATGCATCCCTTTACTCGATTATTAATTTCGTTTTCATCACAATCAATATGGAATATTTTCTTTTTGTTACAAAAACTAATAAGATCGGCTCCCGTTTGGCGGATATCTAAGCGGCTGCCCATCACAATCAATAGGTCGGCGCTGTTCATTGCCAGATTTGCCCATCGGTTGCCATAAGTTCCAATAAATCCGACCCGTAAGGGATGATCAAAGGGGAGAACATCGAGCGCTTGCAAGGAAGTAACGATTGGCACTTGGATCAATTCGGCAAATGCAAGAAATTCTTTCGACGCCCTCCCTGAATTGATCCCTCCGCCGGCTAAAATCAGAGGTTTTTCTGCAATAGCAATAGCCTCGTGAAGGGCATCTAGATTGTTTTCGTTTAATTTTGTATTTTCTTCTGTAATGTTTTTAAATAACGGATCGACATCAATAATTTCACGTTGAATATTCATGGGGATATCGATCAAAACCGGACCTTTGCGTCCGCTGATTGCGATTTGATAGGCTTCATGAAAAATCATGGGAATATGCCGAGCTTCTTTGACGGAGTAACATTTTTTAGTTACGGGCTTAGCCATTGCAACAATATCCGTTTCCTGAAACCCGAGCTGTCGAATCTTCAATGTTCCTTTTTGTTCCTGTAGATTCACTTGCCCCGTAATAAAAATTGCAGGAGAGGAATCAAAGTAGCATCCTGCAATGCCTGTGAGAAGATTTGTAGCTCCGGGCCCGCTGGTTGCCATAGCGATGCCGGGTTTTCCTGTGATCCTTCCGTAAGCATCTGCAGCAAAGGCGGCTGCCTGTTCATGATGAACGCTAATAATATCCATGCGGCCATCGAGATGGAGTGCATCAAGGATATGTGCAATCATGCCTCCGGCCACCTCGAATACATGAGTAATTTTATGGTGATGAAGGAATTGCGCAATATAGTCGCTAACTTTTATCTTCATAGAGAGTCTGCTTGTGTTTCTATGTTGTCGAGCACGAGCTCGATGAAATAATCGATGGAAAAAAAACGGGACTGCGGAGACTGGAAATATTTTTTTATCGAATCGATATATTGGTTATAAGTGCCTTCGTCTATTGTTTTTAGAAAACAATAGAGTTCTTCGTCCGAACTGAAATTTCTCCGATCTATGAAACAGTTGCTTGGGACAAAATCTGCGATGTCGTCCGCTCCCAAATAAACCGGGACGCACCCGCTCATGAGGCAGTCGAATATTTTTTCAGTAATATAGCCATTTTGATCTCCCATATTCTCGTAGCAGATGGAAAATTTATAGTTTTTCAGCGTATCAAATTTGCTGGCAACCGGACCTTTGTTTGAACTCCACCCGGACCAAGCGGTCCCATACAAATCGAACTCCTGAGGGTGGTTTTTTTCAAAGAATCGAATAATTTTGCGACGTTCCGGGTACAAAGATTTGTACACATACAGGGGGTCGTATACATTTTTATTTCCGGCGATCATGGTGCAAAATTTCTTGTCGGAAAACTTGGGGATATCGACGATAATTTGCATATAGGGCTGCGGGAAAAACCATTTGCAAAATTGTTTGCCGTCAATTTTCCCGTTCAGCCATTCATCGGGCATGACAAAAACTTTTCTAAAAAATTTAAGCAGCACAGGATCGTAGAAAAATGGAACATTAATGGGAGGTTCCATGACAAATAAAAGACTTTTTTCTCGTAAGTGGTCGGTTCTTAGTATTTCTAATAGAAACTCTAGGCGGGTCTCTCCAAAAGAGAGTATTGCGGCTATTTGATCGGCATCGCTTTTTTCAATTGAAAAGTCGTCCATCAGGTATCTGATTTCATACCCTCTATTTTCAAGGGCCTCTCGCAGATAATAAAATGGCAGTGTCGTGCCGTCCCGAACTCCATCTGTGGTCGTCCAATATCTAAGATCTCCGTAAGATCCGTCAGGAAGTGTGAGATAGACAATTTTTGCCTGTAAGCTGCACAAAAAAATCAAAAATAAAACCAATATTTTTTTCATATCAAACCAATGTTATGTTAAGCGATTTTCTTCGAAAATTGGCCAAAATAATCCAAAAACTCGACGAAATGAAAAATCAGTTAAACCTTTGCAGATAATCGCTCGCTCCAGAGGCTTTGGTAATGGAGGTTGGTTTCAAGCAGCTCTGAGTGAGGGCCGTCTGCTACGATCTTTCCTTCATTGAATACTAAAATACGATCGAGACAGGACAACATATGTAATCGATGGTCTATGATGATTACTGTTTTGTTTTTCATTTCATTTAGAAACATCTTCTCTATTATATTTGCTGAAATCGGATCTAATGCAGAAGTTGCTTCATCCAAAATAAAAATCGGAGCGTTTTTTAGTATGGCCCTTGCGATTGCAATGCGTTGTTTTTGTCCTCCGGAAAGCATAATTCCCCGTTCTCCAACCAAAGAGTCGTAATTTTTATCAAGCCGCATAATAAACTCATGGCAGTGTGCTTTTTTGGAGGCTTGCCGCACTTCTTCATCCGATGCTCCTAAGCTCCCATAACGAATGTTGTCTGCAATGGATCGATGAAACAAAAGCGGTTCTTGGGGAATTGTAGCAATTTGACTTCGAAGCGACTGTTCGCTGACCTGAGAGATATTTTGGGAATCTATTAAAATTTCTCCCGAATCAGGGGTAAATAAACCTAAGATAAGATTAATGAATGTGGTCTTCCCGCTTCCTGATAGCCCGACCAGGCCGACTTTCTCGCCTCCGTGAATAATCATGGATTGGTTGATAAAGAAGTGCTGGCTGCTGTTGTGTTTAAACGAGATCTGATTGAAAATAATTTCTCCCGAAATAATTTCCAATGGTTTCTTTAAGCAAGGAATAGAGGCGCTTTGAGGAGTAAAAATAGCCTGGATGGCCTGTCTGCATATTCCGACTTCTTCGGAAAAAGAGACAAATTGATTGGTAAGAAGAAAAAGATCTCTAATTAATGTGCAAGTAAGGGTTAGGATGAAGATCGCGTCTCCGGATGTTATTTTCTTGTCCAATCTCTCTTTTGTTATCATTAGCAATACATAGCATGTAAGCAGTATTATTAATAAGTTGCATAATGTTTTTGTTTTTATTAAAAACCAGTGCAAATTTTCATCATCGGAGATCGACCGTTTCAGCAAAGTTTTTAGATTGTCATTTTCATGGCCTTCCCGGCTGAACAGTTTTATATTTAGAATATTATGAATGCTATCTGCAATTCTTCCGGCAATTGCGCTGCGGCTTGAGGAGCAAAGATTGGCATATTTTTGAGCTTTTTTCGATAGGAATACAGAGAGCATTACAAATAAGATTGCCCACACTATGAATCCCATTCCGCAATAGGGAGAGACCCATAAAATGGCAATTGCGCCGATGCTTGTTGCAAATAGACGCCCGCAGATTTGTTCAATCGCGAAATTCAAAATTGTAGGGATGCCCTTTGAGATGTCGTTGATTTTATTGACCAAGCTTCCCGTTAAATTTTTACTAAAAAATTCCCAGGGATGGCTTTGTAGATATGAGAATAATTCGTAGGTCACCTTATTTTTAATTACAGGATATGTTTTTACGATAATCCAATCATAATATCGCAAGGCAATGCTTGTGAATAGATTGATCGATAAGAAAAGGACGATGGGTACGATTGATTCTTCAATGAACTTTTCAGAATTCATCGTGTCGACAAATAGCTTAATGATATATGAGTTTATCGATAAGGTTGTCGACCAGAACAAATTGACTGCGACTAAAATCGCGATATTGATCCTGTGCTGCAGACAGTATTTCCGGATAAAGCTGACAAGACTGGGAGGTGATTGGGTCATACTGTTTTTTGAAGCAGGTAAAAATTTTAAGGATTTTAAGGCGGAGCTATAGATCTATAGAATATCCTTGAAATACATACACTTCATCGCAACCTAGTCCAATTACTTTCCGATATCCTTTGCTTCCTAAAAACACTGAAAATTCTTCTTCTTGAAAATTGTTTTCCACAGAGATGACTTTTATATGATAACGTTCAAAATCAATGCTTTTTAATATGTCAAGCTCTCCGCCTTCAGTGTCTAAGCTTAAGAATTCAATGAAATCTAGATTGTTTTGTTCAAAAAGGGTGTTCAGATTGAACGTTTTGATTCGAAGCACTTCACAGTGCCCTCCGTACAATCTGATCTCTTCGTGAATTCGACCTACATGCCGAGGATCGTATTTGTCCACAAAACCGCTAAGCATTTCGCCGGAACCATGAATTTTTAGGAAATCATTCTCTCCGTCTTTTTCTGCAATTCCGCCCTGAATGCATATGCAATTTCTGGTTGATCGAAGCTTTTGAAAAACATCGGGTATGGGTTCTACGCAAATACCGCTCCAGCCTAGTTCGTTTTCGAAGAAATAGGTGTTGTTAAAGGTTTTCCCATCATGGGCTCCGACATCTATAAAAACTCCACCCGTCTTGTTTTTAAATATGTTTTCATTAACCCACTGATCTTGGTTGTACTGCGAGTAGTATGCTGCGTTTGCCGGAAAGATCCATAAGGTCATGCAGGCCAATAAAAATTTCATGCGTCGATTTCCTTGTAATAAGCCATATTT
>DALYFE010000043.1:0-2068 GCA_031972195.1 Chlamydiales bacterium
CCTCCGGTATTGAAACTGCTGCCTCCTCCGCCGCCGAGGATTCCTCCCATTCCACCTGAATAGTTATAACCCCCGCCCCCGCCGCCTGCCCCAATGCCGGATCCTCCGTTAAAACCAGTCTCTGATGAAGATCCTCCGCCGCCGCCGGCTCCAAATAAAAAATCGGTCCCAATTCCATTGCCGCCATTTCCAGGGACTCCGCTCGATCCACTTCCAGTCGCTGCAATACCATTTTCACTGTCTCCTGCGCCTCCTCCGCCATTACCGGCAGATTCAGAGCCTCCTTGAAACGTGCCGGTTGGGCTTGCATTTCCACCGGCGCCGCCCGACGTTGCCGAATTATTACCGGCGCCGCCGCCGCCGCCGCCAAAATAAACACCATTGCTACCATTGACAGAAGAGTCGGATCCACCATTTCCCCCGTTGCTATGACCTCCGCCACCGGCTCCTGTTGAAACAGAGGTAAAACAATTCCCTCCACCCCCGCCTCCAAATCCGCCACCGCCGCCGCTGCCTGCACTTCCATTATTATTTGCGGCTCCCCCATCACCACCTTGAGCAATATTGCTGAAGAGAGAAGAGGCTGTTAACGTAACTGTTGCATCTCCATGAACATAAAGGGCGCCGCCGCCGCCAACAGCACCGCCGCCGCCTGAATATCCATCGCCGCCATTGCCGCCTTTGGAAATGGCATGTTGGATATTGATATCGTTGATCGCAACTGTTCCTGAGGCCACTTGAAAAGCTTGATAGCTGCTAGCGCCATCGATCGTAATCCCCGCTCCATGAATCGTATAACTTGTAGTAATTGCAGGAAGCGAAGAGGTTAGCGTGATTGTTTGCCCTGCAATAGAACCACAATCAATGACATCGCCATTACCGGCATTTAGAAGCCAATAGGGTAGAGTTCCGATCATATTTGAATCATTGGAAGTACTATCGACGACTCTTGTCGCTGAAAATCCATCTTGTGCAAACAACATACAAGCCGCAAGTATGGCTTTAGGATAAAATAGAATTCTCGACATAGCGCCTCGATTTTTTGAACGATTCACATTTTTTCGTAACCCTATTCTTTGTTATGACATAGACGGATAAAAAGAAAGAGATTCAGATGAACTAAATTTCATTATTTCAGATTGAGGTTGGATCTCTGCTAAAACGGTAGTCACTCAGTTTGCAAATGAGAACAATATCAAAATCGAGGCAAAAAAAAAGGAATTTACAGATCTTAGAGAATAATAACTATCTTTAAAAGAGAACCCTTATTCCAATTTCAACATTCTCATTTCATCAATAACGATTTCCCCACCACATTCTACTCTCTCAATTGTTCCGTCATTAGCAATTAAATGAACGTAAATATTTGAAGGTTCATTTAATTGATCTCCCTGTTTGAAAAGCAGCGTATGCTTTTCACTGGGACTCAACATGTTTTGCTGAAATAGATAACAACCTAGAGCTCCATTTGAAGATCCGGTTGCGGATTCCTCGAAAATTCCATATCTGGGCGCAAAATTACGACAAAAGGCATCAGTCGTTTCTTCAGAGGATTCCAATGAAAAAACATGAAGACCGATGACATCATATTTTTCGCTAAGTTTTGTAATCTGCTCATAATTTGGCTGTATCGCAGAAAGACAATCCCGAGTCGCCACTGGAACAACAATATCACGTAGTCCCGTTGAAACAATTTGAGGGCTCAAGCGTGTTGACTGAATATCGCTTACAGAAATACCCAAAACGGATGCAATTTCTTCAACAGGTATGACGTCTCCAAAAACAGGCAATCGCTGACTTAAAAAAACCAAAGAATCATTTAGGGTAATTTCACAGAGACCTGCAGGAGTCTCAAGTTGGTAAATTTGGTTTTCTAAATGATAGATTTGCCTTAATACACCAAATGCTGCAATGGTGGCATGACCGCAAAAATCTATCGAAGAATTAGGCGTAAAATATAAAGCTTTATAAAGAGAGGGACCTACTTTCGAGAGAAAGATCGTTTCCGAGAAATTCAGTTTTTTTGCGATCCGCTGCATTTGTTCAGTTGTGAAATCTTGATCAAGAA
>DALYFE010000043.1:2078-13666 GCA_031972195.1 Chlamydiales bacterium
CCTCCCAGATGATCACGGCAAAAGGCCCTGGCTATATAAACATTGCATTCCATGTCAGTTCTAAATTCTGCTCGTTTTTGCGACGTACAATCTATTTCTTCTTCCGAAGTGATTGTTTGCTGAGCGCTGATTGATCCCCAGTAACAAAAAATGATAAAAACTAAAACGAATTTGTCTCGAATATACCACATTTTCTTCCACCACGTCTCGATAGGTAGAAACTTTATCTTAAAATAATGTTTTTTGCTCTTATTTTTTGAACGGGCAGCTTAAGGTCCCTGTTCTTTAGGACAGGGTCAAGCGGGCTATCTGATAACCATTTTCTTTGTTCGACAACAGCGCTTAAATTAAGGAAAAACCATGGGATATTGAGAATAGAAGATGCTTTTAAGGCGCCTCCATTCCTTTCAAAATATTTTTCAATATCCTAGACTGAAAATACGCTTAAGTGTTTTTCATTCTTGTTTCTAAAGCGGAAATAATTTCATCAAGGAGTGCGGATGTCTTGCCTACGCTATTTTCTACCTTTTTATTTTACAGCCTCATTGTGGGCGCAAAACATCCCATTCCTCGGTCTTATCGGCGGAACAGATGGAGCCGGAAATGCTTTCGCAGCTCTAGTCAGTCCTTCTGAAGTGCTATCCTTCTATCCGGGACAGGGGGAAATTCTCAGCGTCGCAACCAATACAAATGGCTTGGGAATCATTGGAGGCGAATTGAATTCTAATGCCTATGCCGCCCTACTAAACTATGGCTCAGGCACCCTCTTTCCTCCTTTAGGTCTTTCGGCAATGAGCTCTACAAAAATTCGTACAGTAGCAATCAACAACTTCCCATCTCCGGTGTGCATTATAGGAGGAGATGATGGAAATTCGCATCCCTATGGCGCTTTAATTTTTACAAATACAAATCAGATTACAGATATTAGCGCGTCTCTCCCTCAAACCCCTGTGTATACTGTTTCAATCAACTCCTCTGCACAGCCCTTGGCCTTGATAGGAGGAGGAGCCACTCTGATGTCTATTGAAGACGGATTTTGCTACTTAATTTACACAGATCCGCAAACTCCGGAAATCATTCCACTGACATTGGCAAATCAACATCCAAGAATCACTAGCAGCGCGATCAGCTCTTCGCCATCTCCGATTGGACTTGTGGGCGGAGTTTGGTCCTCCAACGCTTCGAGCGCCTATTTGATTTACCCAAACCCTTTAAATCACAGCATGCCAACAGAAGTCGCTCTTACGCCTGCAGGAATCATCGCAAGCGTTGCAATCAACTCCACCTCTTCGCCTGTAGGCATCATGGGGGGCTATAAGGACCTGGCCGGAACTCCATATGTTGCGTTAGTCTACCCTGACCTAGTAACTCCAAATGTCGTTGATCTGTCTATGAATACGGATCCTCTGGCAAAAATTATCAACAGCGTTGCGATTAACGACTCGGGAATGTGTCTTATAGGAGGAGGAGACTTTACTGATATAAGCCCAATCCCCTATGCGGCGATCATTCAGGCAGATCCGATAAGTCCAATCTTTACGAACCTAACGCTTGATATTTCAGAGGGGGTTATCGATAGCGTTGCGATTTCTTCCGAAGGAATCGGGATTCTTGGCGGACAAAGGGGCAGTCAGACTGTTCCGGGAACCGCTTACACGGCTCTAGTGTCTCCTACAGGGATCGTTACCCCGGTTAATCTACCTCTTTCTATAGCAGGAAGCGCTATTCGCAGCGTCTCGGCACCCTCCGGAGTTCTGATAACGGCCATCTCCTCTAGCACATTCACATCCAGCGCAATTTTTAAGGGGCTATCAGTGCTTGCATCCACAATATTTCCCAACACGGTCAATGCGCAAATTGAACTGGCCATGGACTGCTCAAAAGACGATACGGAATGCCAGGAAGACGTCCTTCTTGCACAAGCTTCAGAAACGATCGCGCTGCGATATGCAAAACATCCGAATCAATCAAAAAAACACCCGTTTACTTTTCGAGTCATTCCATTTGGGAATTTAAGCCGCCAGCAGGCTGCAGGAAAAATCCCATCCTTCAAAGACGAAATTGTCGGAATTACAACAACATTCGATTACAGGTTCAACCGCAACTCTCTTTTAGGAGTCGGCCTCTCCTATGCTTTTGACTACGTAGAAGTGGCAGAAGGGCTCGGCCATTCGAAAATCAATGAAGAATTCGCTACCCTTTATGCCTCTTGGAATTTTTCCCATCTATTCATCAATGCCGCTCTATGGGGAGGACTTTTCCAAGTCAACAATGAGCGCCACACTCTTCCCAACTTCGCTAAAATCACTTCTTCCTCTCATACAAAAGGTTGGCTTCTATCTCCCCATTTCGAAATGGCTTTTCCATTCGATGCGGCATCATCATGGCTGACGATAGATCCTTTCTTCATGGTGGATTGGGCTAACGGATGGCAGCAGGGCTTTCATGAACGAGGCCCCTCCGGGCTGAATATTTCATTAGAAGACCAATATAGTTCTCTTTTGCGCAGCGAAGCCGGCATTCGTTTCTATGAGGTCCTGCAGTACAACTGGGGATTTGTCCTCTTCAAGGAAAAGGCAAGCTTTGTGAATAAAAAACCCTTTCATACAGGGCCTGCCGCAGCCTTTTTTGTCGGATCCCCTTCTTCCTTTGCAGTGGAAACTTTCGGGAGTCAAACAGAGAATTTAGGAGCCGCGGAATTTCAGTTAGAGCTTATCCCCCGCAACCCAAAGTATCCTTACGGCACGATCGATTATCAAGGCGAATTTGGAGGATCTTACTCGCACACTCTTTGTCTGGAAATTAGGCAGCGTTTTTAACCGGAAGAAAGCCGCTTTTTTTGCGCAGGACCATAGATTAAGACAGCTTCTAAGCACTTGGCTGTTTCTGCTTTTCTTTTACTCGTTCACTCCTCTCTATGCAGCAACGGTTACCTATAATTTCAGCGGAGGGAGATTTGGAGATGCACTTATCTCCTACTTACACGCGAAATGGATCTCTTATAAATACCATATTCCTCTTCTCTACCGTCCCTTTGAGGGCTCTGAACATTTGAACATGGATCTTTTGGAAGAACAATTTAGTCCATTTCCTAAAAATCTGTTATTTCTTGGAAAAATTCCTGAATCACAGATTGATCCCTCCTCTCCCTTTGTCTATGTCTGCTCCTTCTTTCCGGAAGATCCTGTCGAAAAAAAGAAATTCATCCGGCCTAACTGTCGGGAGACTTTTTATTTTTTCGAAGTTGACTGGAAGGATCTAGAATTTCGAAAAGAAGTACTTCGGATGATCAGTCCTAAAAAAGAACTCTCTCTTTTTTACCCTCAAGGAGAAGGAATTCATACGGCTATTCATATTCGCGAAGGAGGAGGGTTCGATCCTCCGATGTTTCACAAAACACTTCCTCTTAAATTTCCCCCCATTGAATTTTATGCGGGCGCTCTCCTTGATATGCTGGAACAATTCCAAGGAAAAACAATTCAATGCCGAATTTTTACAGATGCTCGCCATCCCGAAGAGCTTGTACAGCAAATCCAAAAGTGCCTGCCGATAGACGCTCCCATATTCTTTTATTACGAGAAATCCAATGATTTCAAAACCCACATTTTGGAAGATTTTTTTTCTCTATTTCTATACGACGTATTGATTCGTCCTTGTTCAAACTTTAGTCTGGTGCCTTCGCTAATCCATGATTATATGATGGTTTATACCCCCCTCCAATACTCAGAATAGAATTCCTAGTTCGCAAAATGGATTTTAAAAGGAGCGCTTCCATGATCACAACGAACTAAATGGGCTTTCCCTTCCAGCATTAGTTCCAATCTTTCTTTGAATGATAGTGGAGACAAGAGGTTTCTCATCTGATCATTTGTTAATTCGATGCTGGGCATTGCATTTTCACAAAGTATTTTTACTTTGATATAAGGGTGAGCATCATGATCAGAAGACCACGCCCTGATTTCATCTGGACGATAGGCGGTTGTTTTTAAATCAAGGAGAAGAATGCTGTCAGAGAACAGGTCTGTTTGCAGCTTGATCCCAACATAAATATTGTCCTCCCGGCCAAAGCCCCAATGGACAAAGTCCGGAGCCTTTCCACATTGTTCTACAAATTTTTGCTCGGTAATGCGGTTAAATAACCCATCCAGATACGTTTCTTCCAACTTTCCAAGACAAATGAGACTTTGAAAAACGGACCACCTTAAATCCACCGGCGGGATGTCCTTGAGATAGTTCCGTACCTCTTGAGCCGCCAGTTCTCCTGCTCCAGAGTACGCACGGTACGCGTCAGTCCCTACTTTAAATCTTACCCTCATAGCGCCTCCCAAAAAAAAGAAGAAGGCTATTCCACAATAGATAAAAATTGCAAGCGCTGGATCATAAACCGAAGGACGCGAAAAAAGAAGGAAACAGGCAGCTCAAATGCAAAGTTATTTCTGATGATTGGTATGACTCAATTCCTGCGGCCTCTTCGCGAACCTAGAATTTTCTACCGTTTTCTTTTGAGTGTCCTTCTGTTGAACCCTCCGGTACACGCGAGCTTGATACAGGTATCCTTAGGAAGAGCTTCGAACAACTCCGGATCGCAAGCAAATTCTTTCAACGGGAGATGGCAGACTCTCTCAGGGATCATTTTTAAGTGCGGGTTTCCATCAACGAAAAGACACTCCAATTTAGAAAGATAGGACACGGAACTCGGGATCTGAGATAAACAATTCTTCTTCATAGAGAGAATTTGCAACTCATAAAGATCGCCAATCACATCGGGAAGAATCGAGATGAAATTGTAATCGAGAAAAAGATGCCTTAGGTTTAGAAGCCGGGAAATCCAATCAGGAATCCTCTGAAGCTCGTTGGCAGAAACCTCTAATCTTTTAAGCTCAGTCAGATGCTGAATGACAGAGGGAAGTTCTTTAAACATATTGCTAGAGATATCCAGTAAAGTCAATTGTCTGAGATTCTCAATCGTTTCCGGAAGGCTATCGAGTGCATTTCCTCCAAGACAGAGGCTATCCAATTGATCCAGGTTCCCGATCCAATTCGGAATGCTTGTCAACTGATTGCCTGAAAGATTCAGGTAGCGCAAATTAGAAAATTTCTCAAGCGCATCAGGAAACTCAGTTAATCCCAAATGACTCAAATCTAATTGTATGACCTCTTTTCTGATTTCTAAGCTCAAAGGGCTATCTAACCACTCTTCCATCTCCGCTTCAGTATTAAATATCGGAATGTTCGGATACTGCTTGTGGAGACTACACCATACTCTCATCAGAGATGGAATTTCCCATGCCGCTGTATCTGAATACCGCCAAAAATCAGTTTGGTGCTGATGAACCTCCAGATTGCGCCTTGAACGCAAAATATGAGGGCGTTCGCGAATTAGCGAATTATCAAGAACTACCGTTTTCAAATTTGTGAAAACTGCAATTTCCGGAGGAAGAATCGAAATCTTTCCCACAAATATCTGCAATAGAGACTCTCGAAGAGGTCTGCTTTCTTCACTTTGTAAATAGCTTTTGATCTCATCATAAGAAAAATTCCGGTAACGCTCTTCCAAATTCATCTGGCCGCAGACCATTTTCCAAAATTGTTTGAGGGTTTCCTGATGAATCTCCTCAAGATTGCTATCGACGACTTCAAGCAATTCGCGGCATGCCTGGATTATTTGTTTGGAAGACAAAGCTGTTGAAAGCATTGGAGCAAAATTCTTAAAGGATCCAAGGTATTTAAATAAAACCATCCGAACTTGAGGTAAAAAGGCAAAAGAAAAACCAATCTTATCAAAAATGCATATCAATGATTCCTTAGAGTAACCATAATTTTGAATCTCATCTAAAGGAACAAATTGAGCCACTCGTTCGCAAAGTCTTTTCACAACCGATAATTCATCATCTTCTGTTATGTTAGAGATCCGTCGGGAATGAATATTGGAGCTCGAAGAGCTGTTCTCTGGGGGCATAGGCCGTTGTACAGGCTCTGGCGACGCGCGTAAATGAGAGAAAGCAGGCATTTGATCTGAGGAAGAATCAGTTCGCAGTCTTTTCTGCGAAGATTCGTTTAAATCGTGGCTTTGAAGTAATTTTCCGTCTAATGGTGTCACAAAAAACCTTCTAATTTATAATTAATGTATTTCATCTGCGATATGTCCGCCTATCGTCTCTTTTCTCATAGGAATGTGGTCTTTCTACCCGCTCAATACCTACGCACTCCAAGCAAGCATTGATCAATTGAGGGGCTGTTTCATAAGCTTTAGCGCCAATTTTATCTTGCAGAGACTCTTCCCCTACAATGTCAGAAATAAACATACCTGAAAGGATCCTTCTACATGAACGATTGGCGCTATGAATCTGATCAGACACCGCCTTTAAGATGTGAAAAGATTCCACATCAACAGTTGTAAAACCACCTTCCTTCTTGTTTGCCGCCCATTCTGATGTCTCAACTAAAGGAGAGGCGACGGTAATTGTGGCCTCCGTGGTTTTGTTAGGTAGATGAGGTAGATCAAGCAGGTTTGCATCACTGATCTCAACCTGTTCTCCAGTCGTGTCTAACGTGGCTTTTGAAAATCTTTGATAACTACCGATCGACACTTTGTCTTTCGAACGTAACGATCCCCCGGCTCCGGCCATAAACAGAACGTCTACGGATTTCTGCTGCAATATCGCTTTCGTTAACAAGCCGGAAAGACGGCCATTAGGCATACGCAACACGACAATCACCCGACCTCGAAACCGAATAACACTACCTTTAGGCTCACGTTGATCACCTCGAATTCGATCAATTTGCACACCGTGTGGTCGCAGTGCGTCGCGAGCGGCAGAAAAAGCATCCGGCCCTGTCGGTTTCTTGCCACCAACAATCTTCTGATATAAAGCAAACACAATCGCAGCCTGAGCTCCCAGAACAAATAGATCTATTTGAGGACCTATTTTGAGATCATCTATCTGATTGATTACATGCGACACTTGGCAATCCATACTTGAATCGATATCTCCACGTATGAAGATCCTGCTTGTATCAAGTCCGCTAAAATAAAATTGAAGAATAAGATGCGCGACCCTCTCTGTTGACTCAACCCCGGACACAAGGACTGCATGCGCATCTTTATCTTTTTCCACTAACTGATATTTCGAAGAACTTTTTGCTCCGAAGTCTCCAACAATCTCATAACTGCAAGAGGAGCGAAAAGCTTCCAAATCCTTATTTGGATTTACAAAAATTTCCACTTTTCCAGACTTTTGCATACACTCATAAAGGAATTCTGGCAGTCTTTGCTTTAAATATTCCTTAACACATATCGTATGAGACTCTGATGCAGACGATGACCCTTGAGAAATCAATTCAGGCAATGAGCGAAACCCCTTTTCATCGAAAAATTGATCCGGATTTTTTTCTTCAATAGGAGCCAAAAGCGTCTCTGAAGGTCTAGCATTGGCACGAAGATCCTGTCGAAATGAAAATCCCATTTCGGGTTTTCGCATTCTATCGACCCTATCTTTGAATTTTTCTAAAAAAGAAATTTCTTTTTTTATTTTTTCAGAATATTTCGGATCTTTATTTTCATCTCTTTTTTCAATCTCTCTTTGAAGTTTCTCTACTAGATTGCGCTTGAAGACATTCCAGATTGCGAAAGAGTCTCCATTAGTCTCAGGACACGCCCCCAATTCAGATAAAATCTGAGACATAAGCACTTGTTCATCTGGAGCTAAATTTCCAGAGTTTCCAGAGATTGATGTCTCAACAGTACGCCGTGATTGCTCCCAGAAGACATTCGATATCCATTCTTTAGATCGATGACATGGATCGGACCTGCTCTCTTCTCTTCTGAATGGCTCTTCATGTCGTGAAACCGGGCGGCTATCTCTACCCCGCTCTTCCCATTTTCTAGCTTCTTCGGGTAAATAGAGCCCCCTCTCACCTCTTCCACTTCCCACCGAGTCTCGATATCGCGAAACCGGGCGGCCATCTCTATCTCGCCCTTCCCATTTTCTGGATTCTTCGGGCAAATAGGGCTCTCTCTCACTTCTTCTACTTTCCAGCGAGTCTCGATATCGTGAAACCGAGCAGCCATCTCTATCTCGATATTCCCGCTCTCCATTTCGATATCTATTTTGATCATCCTCTTCTATTCTTCTTCTTTTCTCTGCCGACGAGGGGGGTGAGTTAGATGTTCTTTTCCGACCTCCCGAATAATCTCGATAACTATCCGAGTAATCTCTCCGTTCGGAATAATTACTATACCCAACAACATTAATTGAACCAGACATAATATTAATCTATTTTTGTTTTAAATTATAATTTTTATAACCTATATTATAAATAAATCAAAAATATTTAATACATACAATTACATCCGCATATTAATGCATATTGCTAAAACCACTTATCTTAATAAAAACAATCGAACGCATCTAAGCCTAAGAAGGTTGTTAAAAAACACTACAAACTAGAGACGAGGAGTTGTCCCGATATTAAAAATAATCATTAGATACTTTCATTTACTCGCAAATCTTATTACAAGGACAGTTCGTTTTAAATAAAATGCTTATTTAAAACAAAATAAAATGATATAATAGTAATTTGAAATGTAAACAAGGGAAAAGATATGTCTGCAACACCAATCCAGTCTAAGCAAGTCCTCTGCTCTGAGGAAGAAATGCTCTATAGAGCCCATAGAGAAGAATTCCATACACTAGCGAGAGAAATTGACAGATGTCAAATCCCTAAAAATTTCTGGAGATTGTTGTCCGCATCCCTTATCCAAGAAAAACCAACCCATGCGCTTGCAGAGAAACATAGCTCTCCCGAAGAAGAAATGTATTCTATTCTCTCCAAACAGTGGGCGAATCTAGATTCGAGGCATGGAGATGCAAAAAAAAATGAGGTAATAAAGAGTTGCGTGATAATGCTGCAATTTTTATCTAGAAACCAAGAGCAGATTAATTGTTTACGAAAATTTCGGAATGAAAACCCAAAAGCGTACGATAAAATTATTCCCAAGGCTTTTCACTCCGACATCCTGGGCTTTCTTACGGATAGCTATTCAGATGTGGATGAGAAATATTGGGCTGCAGTCAAACAAAAGGAGATGGAGCATCGAGAATGCGATAATGCTTCCTTGCAAAATAAAGGAATGACATTTGTCGGCTACACGAATTCAGAGATTGAAAAAAGGGAAGGCAATCGCAATTTTGCTTCTTCCAGCTCTTCGGCGTCTCCAAGTGACTCCTTTCCGGCGTCTCAACAAACCTCTGGCAATAGCCGTCATTTTTTGGCCAGCCCGATTCCCTTATCCGCTGCAACTAGCTCGGGTTCCTCAAAAGCAATCTCGGATGGCCACCATAGTAAAACACACCTCTTACGTTCCCGTTCGGATATGAGTGTAATCCCTCTTTCTTTGAGAAACCAAGCGCTGCCCTACTTAAATCAATGTTTAGAGCATCTCGGCAAAGAGATGCCCGATTTAAAAAAACCATTAAAAGAATTGGGAAATCCTGAACTCCATGCGATCAATCCTGATACGGGCAATCGGGAAAAATTATTGGAAAAAGTAGTTGAATTGCTTATCGATTGCCCCTCTAGGGAGAGATTTCAACTGCATCTCATTTTGGAATCAAAGTTGGAGTTAAATGAATCTGAAAAAAAACACCTCCTGCAAAAAATAAGGGATTCTAAAGCTGACAGGCTAAAGCCATACACAAAAAAACAGTTAGAAGTTTTGGGGAAATCTAAAATTGATGATGTTAGCCCTCATACGCAATCGCGCACTGCGTTATTAGAAAGTTTGTCGCAATGCATTATTGACGCTGATCCAGAAGACCGATTCCAAATTTATCTCATTTTCATTTCAAAATTCCAACTTAAAAAAATAGAAAACACGCAGCTTATCACGAATATTGTACATCGCGTTGAATTTGCCGATTGCCATAGGGTACATTACACTACTGATAAGCACGCCTGGCTGCTTCCTGCTGATGCAAAAGAACCGTCTGTTAAACAAAAAGTTCCCAAAGGATCACAACTCATTCCTTCATACGAAACCCTAGATCCTACCTCGCAGCAAGAAATGGATCGATTTCTTGCTGACATCGGAAAGAAAGTAAGTCTTCGGAAGACAGATGAAGCAATTCGACAAGGTGTATTGCATCAGGGCTTAGAAGCTGTGAAGAAGTGTCCAAAAGAAAAAAGATTGCCTATGTATATTGCGATGATTTCGAAGTTCGAAATAACGAAATCAGAACATCAGCGATTAATCCGAGCATTAAAAGAGTTCGAAAAGGAAGAATTACTGAAAAACCCATCTCGTCTGTCGATTGATTACAGCCGGATAGAATATACCTCCGAGACAGAGGCTTGGGTGCACAAAACCAATCATCCGAGCATGCGGATCGCTCATTACAGAGACTTGCCAAAAGATGACTTCTTTCGAAGACGAGTTGATGAATTTTCATTCAAAACCAGCACGTTGGACGAGGTAGCAAGCCAACACAAACCAAGCGAAGCAATCCGTTCTACTTTGTTGGACCGATTGTTCCAGTCTCTTATCGATTTTTCTCAAGAAGATCGGTTTGAGGTGTATCTTCTTTGCATCACTAAATTCGAGCTGACAAAATTGGAACATGAGACGCTGACCCGTCATTTAAAGGCTTTTGAAAATCAAGAATTGCAAAAGGATGACCGATCCGAACCGATTAATTATGATCGGATAATCTATGTTTCGGATACAGAAGCATGGATTACTGAAGAAGAGCAGATGGATGAGACTGGCCAGGTTATTCAGTTATCGAAAAAAATTCCCAGATATTCAGAGTTGTCTGAACACAATCCTAACGTGCAGGAAGTTAACGACTTCTTAGCGATGATGATCAAAAGCGAATTTGAGATAGATCCGAAAAAAAGAATGAGCCGCTACGCTTGACGACTAGCGACTAGGAACATACGATTCAGGATTGTCGTAATAAGCCGATCTCAAACCCTTTTGAGGGCGCAGCACGTCTATCGACACGCTTGAAGAAATTGTCCGGCTTGAGTCCATTTGACCTAAGCTCTAAAAAAGGCAAGGATATGCCTAATACCATTTATCAAAAATAAATTTTATAAATGTGCATTTGATAAATGGTATAAGCTGTCCATCCAAGAAAGAGGTTATTTAAAATGGTTGATGGCATCTTCTAGCTGATTAGCCCAGCAAGAGGTAATGCCCAACCCTTGATAAATCGCCTCATGTCCTGATTTCTTTTCAGCACTTTTCTGTAAACGGGTCAGCGCATTCAAAAACCCGACAGCATCTGTTACAGAAGGGCAAAGCCCATTTTTCACAAGGATATCTTCGTAAGTATTATGCCCTATTTGGACAGTAGGAATGCCCGCAAGGACAAACTGGGGCCCCATGCTCGTTTGGTAGTAAAGCATCGCATCTGCAACGATTTGAGCTTCATCGGAACTCACTTGCGATATTAAAATCCGAGGGATGCCGGCTTGGGTGTGCAGCTCTTGCCACTGTCTTACCAGATTCGCATCGAGATTCTTCTCTTTAGCTCCCGGATGCTGCTGCAATAATACAACAAAATTGGAGAGATCCCGGATAC
>DALYFE010000043.1:13676-13882 GCA_031972195.1 Chlamydiales bacterium
TGCAGAAAGGCCGGCAGAGCTTTGGAAAAATATTCATCGTTATTTCCTCCGGCATAAACCAAGACTTTCTGTCCTTGATCAATCAAAGCATTTTTAGCAAATAGCTCCGCGCGCCTTTGGATTTGATCCGTCATGCGTCTGTCAGCAATTTTTTCAGCTTGGCTTACCGGGTAATATCCGATTCCAATTCTCTTTTCCTCAGCGAG
>DALYFE010000044.1:0-2542 GCA_031972195.1 Chlamydiales bacterium
GCAGGTTATCAGATAGCCCGCTTGACCCTGTCCTAAAGAACAGGGATAGCCTTAAGCTGCCCGTTCAATTCAAAATAGATCAGCTCGATCAATATGGCCTGGCCCCCATTCACTACGCAATATTAGGCAACAAGGCAGCCTCTTTTCAAACCCTTCTCAAACTCGGGGCTGATCCAAAAGTTTTGACTGCCAACAAAGATTCCATATTCCATCTTGCCGCCATTAAAAAATCGCCGGAGCTTCTACAACTTGCGCTCGAATGCAAAGTGGATATCAATCATCAAAACGCCCAAGGAGAAACAGCGCTTCACTACGCTTTTTTGCAAGAAGATTGGACCGGGATTCGAACTCTTGTGCAAAAAGGAGCCGATGCATCCATTACTGATCTCTGTGGAATCTCTCCGCCTGCCGGATTCATATCCCTGTCTCTGCAAAAAGACCCGCTATTGGTTTCTTCAAAAGATGTTGCGCAAACGATTTTCGGAACGCTCTTTCTTTGGCAATTAGGATCTCGCAACTTGGAAACTCTATCCAACTTCCACTCTTGGCCATCCCTCTTCACAGCTTCTTTTTTAGGATTATTGGGAATGCAAGCGATTCCTCCAGGAGACCATAAAACCGTTTCCGCAATGACCTCTATCGCAAAAGAGTTTATCCCCGGTTTAGGACTTGGTTGGAGCGCCAAAAGAACATATCAATCTCTTTCACCATCATTGCAAATGGTCAAAAGAGGATGGGAGTATCTTGGGTACCGCAACCGGAATGCTCTGCAAAATATCGCATTGGGAAGCATTGGCGCAATCGCGAAACTTGCGCTATTCGGCACTCAAGCCGCATTGCAGCTAGGCATGGTTCTGCCTGATACTGACGCAAAAAAAAACCTCCCAAGCCTCGCTCTCCGCAATCCGTCTCAAAATTCGGCGTCGTTAAAAAACCCGGCAACAAGCCGGGCTGCGGCAATTCTTGTCCAAGAAAGAAACAGTCCTGAAGAAACTATTGAAGAACTCTTCCCTAAAGAAGGAGAGATGCTCCGCTCCGGTAATGGGCGGCAAATTCTTTGCCGCAAGTTATCAGATAGCCCCTTTGACCCTGTCTTAAACAACGGGGATAGCCTTAAGCTCCCCGTTGAAACATTAAAACCAATTCAGCTCGCTTTAATATCTAATTTAGCTCCGCCGCCAATACCAACACTATTTGAGCCGCTCCCTATTTGCAACGCATCTCAAAATCCGGCCTTGTTACAAAACCTGACAAGAAGCCGCCCATCAAAATACATACCGGCGCCCGCAGCGCCTACCTTCCAAGAAACGATTGTCGATCGTTCCCACCGACCTCATGATCTGCTTCGAAAACGCAACATACGAATTTCCAATGATCCATTTTCCCAAGAAAATTCAGACAATATGGACACCGCTTTGACAGATGCCTCCAATAACATCTCGATATCTCTGGAAAATGCTGGGGAAGATGAGGTACAGTCGGAAGGTGCGGAATTGACATCGGGTATGATACCGAACCTCTTAGAGTCGGCTTATCGCTGTTATCAGATCGGAACCAGAGTCATGAAACTATCGGCCTACTCTGCTTTAGGCGTAGGCACTCTTATCTTCCTTGGAAAAAGATGGATGCCAAACAGATATCGATTCTGGTTCGATACAGCTCAAGACAGGAATCCTGCCATGGGTCAGAATGGACAGCGCATCAAGATGAATCCTCTCTCCATAATGAATGATATGAAAAAGATGGGGACCCAAGCGATGAAGGCTTTCCTCAATTACGCCCACTTTCAAGTTCGGACGAATCCTGATTTAAAACAGGTTGGACAAAAAATCGCCACCGCAGCGCCCGTACAAGTAATCACCCAAATGATCCCGAAGCCAAGCACGCGAATCGAGACTGATTGGGGCAGTCGAAGCGAACTGTTTTTTTCTCCTCCTTCCCGAGAATTACCTGTTTTATCCTCCGCAAACGCGCCATCGGAGACATCTCCGCCTGCGGCATGGGAAATCGGCGCACACGGCCTTTCCCAATTCTTAAGGCAGGTTCCCTTAAGGGATTCTCCGAGATCAGAGTCTCAAAATCCAGTCCCTCTAAACAAAGAAGAATCAAAAGAACCGGATGACTCTAAGAAAGAATCATCTCCCCCAAATGTAAGCGAACATTTAGATAGCAGCTCCGATCCTCTTTTTCCCGCCCCAATTTTAGAAACACCCAGACATCAGGAACTATACCCTGTGGAAGACGAGGGATTGGAAGTGTTGGATGACCCTCCGGAACAAGAAATTCCCTCTCCAAATCCGAACGAGAGCGCCTCTTCCGGTGGAGGATGGTATGAATGGGCATGGGGAATCAGCAGCGGCAATCCTCAACCACAGCCTCAAGAAACCCCCGAACCGCAAATACCTTCCTCAAATCCAAGTGAAGCCGGATCATCTTCCGAAAAAAGATGGTATCAATGGCGGTAAAGAAACTAAGAAGCTGTTAACGGATTTTCGTTTCGTCGAGTGTTTGGATTATTTTGGCCAATTTTCGAAGAAAACTT
>DALYFE010000044.1:2552-13873 GCA_031972195.1 Chlamydiales bacterium
CAACCAACCAAAATAAGCCAATGAAAAATCATTTCACCCTTCTCTTCAAGTCGTTTGTCTCTCTTCTTGCACTGTCAGCCAATGCCGCTGAATATACGCCTTTATGCGAATGCACTCCTATTGAAAAAATCGAACTCAAACCTGTGGAACGGATCGGTTCAATCATCTTGGCCGGAGGTCAAGGGACCAGGTTAGGGTACGCGGGGCCAAAAGGCCTTTTCTCAATAGCCGGAAAAACACTGTTTCAATGGCTTTTGGAAAAAGCCCCTCGCAAAGATATCCCCATTGCCATCATGACCTCTCCATTAAATCATGAAGAGACCGTTGCATATTTCAGAGACAATCAGTTTTTCGGCTTGGACATCCATTTTTTCCAACAGGAAATGCGCCCCTTTCTCAACGCACAAAGACAGCCGATGGAATGTTCAGGGCCCAATGGAAACGGGAATGTGTTCTATTCATTTGTCCGAGCAGGCCTTGCCGATCTTTTTGCTTCAAAAGGAGTGGATCTCCTAACGATTTCTTATATAGACAATCCTCTTTCCGATCCTTTTGATCCGGCGCTCGTTTCCCATGCCAGGGAGACCAATGCCGATATCGTCATCAAATGCCTTCAAAAACAAGAGGCCGATCCGGCAATGGGAATGTTGGTCAAAAAAGAAGACCATATTGAAATCGTCGAATATATGGAACTGGACCCGACGCTGGATTACCAATTCGCTTATTGCGGCCAGATGGCGATCGACCTTTCATTCTTTTGCCGCATGGCAGAGCAGGAATTGCCCATTCATTGGGTGCAAAAGAAAATCGATACGGAGTCAAACGCGCCAATCGGTTGGAAGGGAGAATTGTTTATCTTCGATGTCCTGCCATATACATCCAAGACAAAATCGATTTATGCCCCAAGAGCTGCATGTTTTGCTCCGGTCAAATCCCTTGAAAACGTCCCCGCTGTGGAAAAATTGCTAAAACCCGTCTTGTAGAAAATTATTTAATCCCTCGCTTCCTTGGAGAAACGGGGGATTAAAAAAAACTCTCCCTAGTGATCCTTCTTCGTCTTGATCTGGGCCACTTTTTTGATTGCAAAGCGACGGCGGCGCTGCGCTTTAAATTCTTCGGGCTGATCTTCTTTGCGAGGACGTCCCCGTTTCTTTGATAAAACGGCTTCCGTCGCAGATTCCATCTTGGGAGAAATCTCTTCGGATGCAAATTCTGCAGCCTCTTTGAATTTAGGCTTAAAGATAGGAGTAAACGGCTTTTTGACGTTATCGATGCCAAAGAATTTTTCGGCCCCTGCAAGTCGACTGGACAGATGGCGCAATGATTCCAGACGCTGGGAAAGCGCTTCGAGTTTTTCATCGACCTTGATCCTGGTGCTGCCGCGCAGGGATGCAAGGAGATGTTCTTCTGTTTCAAATTTCGCCGAGAAGGTAACCGATGCTGCGGAATTAATATCAGGAATATAGAGAAAAAGACGGCAAGCCGAAGGAACCTGGGTATAAATATCCACAGTCATTTGAGGCTCCATTTCCACCTTAATTGCCTGTTTTGGAGGACGTCCGCGCTTAGGACGAGGATTCAAAGCTTCATTGGAATAATAGGTCTTGGCTTTTGTAATCAGGGCGTCGCGGGCTTGCGCTATATCCTTCGGAACCTTTGTTTCAAACAGCGTTCTTTTGAGTTTTTCTACAAGATTTTTCGTCAGGTCCAAATCCTCTTCAAAAACAAACTGGATATTATGTTGGCGCAGCCACTCGATGATCCGGATCCGGAACCGCTCCTGATAATACACTTGCCATTTCTCCAATTCGGTTAAATGGTCATAGATAAACTCAAGGAAGTTCTCCCGAGAATCTTTAGCTCCGATCAAATCCAGCATTTTTTCTTTGGTATCAATGTCGTACACTTTTTCATGAACGAACCCTTCCATAAATTTCTT
Organism: Chlamydiales bacterium; assembly: GCA_031972195.1. GTDB lineage: Bacteria > Chlamydiota > Chlamydiia > Chlamydiales > SM23-39 > DALYFE01. The sequence goes on from DALYFE010000044.1 coordinate 4,492, forward strand.
TACTTCATAGAACGTCATTTTCGGAACAAGGCAATAGCGGTCCTTGTGCTCGGAGAGTTCTTTTTCCAACGCCTCTATCTCTTCGATGCCCTTATCAAGGTCGACATAAAGCAAGAACCCCTCGACTTTATCAAGGTAAAAGTCTCTCTCATCATCCGCTTTTGCGAAAGCGTCCATGAGTCTATGGTATCGGAGAACTAAAGGAATTTTTGCAGCTGGGTATTTCATCTTTGGCCTGATCAGGTTTGTTTTTGTAAAGGATAACAAGGTCTCTGTTTTTTTATAAGAGGATCGTTTAATCTTTCCTCTTTGTAGACGTTTCCATCCCGCCTATTTGGATTCGTAAATCGGAAATTATGCAAAATTTTTTCACAAATTTTTAAAAATAATTGACTTGCAAATTGAGCTTGAGAGGTCCGCATGTTAGACATTAAAGAAATTCGAAAAGATCCCCAAACCATTGAGTCCAGGCTCAAAACAAAATCATCGGAAATCAGCTTATCCCCTATCCTCTCCCTGGACGAACAAATCAGAGCCTTGAAAACCGAAGTTGAGGACCTAAAGTCTAAAAGAAATACATCTTCAAAAGAAATCGGATTAAAAAAGCAAAAAGGAGAGGATATCTCCTCCTCAATGCAAGACATGGGCGCTTTAAGCGATGCGATCGCCAAACGCGATCAAGAAATCGTCACACTGGACGCCGCCTTGCATGATGCCCTGGCAAGACTCCCCAACCTCCCTATGGAAGACATCCCCGTCAGTCCCAGCCCGAAAGACAATGTTTGCATCAAAACATTTGGCGAAAAACCCACATTTTCCTTCCCCTTCCTAAATCACGTCGAACTGAATGAAAAACTCCATTTATTCGATTTTCGCAGAGCTGCCAAAATTTCCGGGTCCGGCTGGCCTTTGTATCAGGGAATGGGCGCACGTCTCGAGTGGGCACTTCTCAACTATATGCTTGATATCCATAGAAAAAACGGGTTCACCCAAATGATGATGCCTCTTTTGGTCCGTCCAGAAACCATGTATGGAGCCGCTCAGCTTCCCAAATTTGAAACCCAATTATTCAAATTGCACGACGAAGACCACCACCTCTATCTCATCCCTACTTCGGAAGCTGCGCTCAACGGACTGCATTCCGATGAAATCCTCGAGGAAGAGCAGCTTCCCCTGCTCTACACATGCTATACCCCATGCTTCAGAAGAGAGGCCGGCGCTGCAGGATCCCAGGAGCGAGGACTGATCAGGACCCATCAATTCAATAAAGTAGAGCTTTTTTGCTTGAGCGCTCCCGAAGACAGCCCTCGCATTTACCAAAAAATGGTCGACTCTGCAGAAGAAGTCTTGCAAGGCCTGGGGCTTCACTACCGAAACATGCTTCTGACCACGGGAGACATGTCCTTCGCCGCAGCCAAAACCATCGACATAGAAGTGTGGCTGCCCGGACAAAATCGCTACTATGAAGTCTCTTCTGTCTCCAATTGCACAGACTTTCAAGCGAGAAGGTCTCAGATTCGATATCGGAAGAAAAATGAAAAGCCGCAATTTCTCCATACCCTAAATGGATCAGGAGTTGCCACCTCGCGCCTCATGGTCGCAATTTTAGAAAATAACCAGCAGGCTGATGGATCTGTTCTTGTGCCAAAAATACTTCACAAGTATTTAGAAGAAGAGATTACAATCCTTAAAGCCCGGCCATCCAATGAAAGCGCTTGAACCATTTGTCCAATTCCTTGAAAAGTCTCCTACGACATTTCATGCAGCAAAGGAAATCATAAAATCCTTAACTGAATCGGGATTTATCCCCCTTTCCGAAAAGGACAAATGGTCCCTGCAACCGGGCAAAAGCTATTTTGTATGCAGGGACGCCTCCCTTGTTGCCGCTTTTCGAGTCCCGCATAAAACACCGAAATCGGCAACGCTTCTCGCATCCCACCTCGATAGTCCATGTCTGAAAATCAAACCCAGGCCGGAACAAACAAGTCATGGAATCGGTCAGTTGGGAACGGAAATTTACGGGGCTCCAATTCTCCACTCCTGGCTAGACCGGAACCTGGTCATTGCCGGCCGCATTTGCGCCCTCAATGCAAAAGGCAAAGCGCAATCTTTTCTCGTCCGCCTCGATGAACATCCCGTCATTATCCCTCAGCTCGCGTTGCACCTGGACCGTTCAGCTCCCGACAAGGGATTTTTCGTGCATAAACAAGATCATCTCAAACCCATTTTTGCTCTAAAATCAAAAGAAAATCACTTTGAAGATCTACTGCGCAAACATTACTCCTTTAAAACACTTCTCGGATGCGACCTGTTTTTAGTCCCTGCGGAAAGACCTGCGTTCCTCGGACATGCAAAAGAGCTCATCGCAGCATATCGGCTCGACAATCTCACCTCCGTCTATGCAGCCCTGTTTGCCATGAAAAATAGCTCAGCCCAAACCGATGTGCTCCAAGCCGCCTTCTTTTGGGACCATGAAGAAATTGGGTCCATGAGTTATGTAGGCGCCGATTCTTGTTTCGCAGACCAACTCCTCGAAAGGATTTGCATTTGCTTAAAGATGTCTCGAGAAGACTACTTCCGCTTGAAGAGCTGCTCGATTTGTATTTCCGGGGATTTGGCCCATGGATTGCATCCCAACTTTCTCGAAAAATACGACCTGCAAAATGCTCCCATTTTAGGAGGCGGTCCTATCTTAAAATTCAATGCAAACCAAAAATATGCGACCAGCAGCAGCACTGCCGCATCGATTGCATCCCTTGCAAAAAAGCACAAACTCCCATTGCAAAAATTTGCCTCAAGGTCCGATATTCCCTCGGGAAGCACGGTAGGATCCATGATGGCAGCGCAACTGGGTATTCGAACTGTCGACTTGGGGATCGCCGGATGGGCGATGCATTCGGCTCGAGAAACAATTTCCACACAAGATGAACAGGCTCTTTGCATGCTATTTAAAGCTGCTTTAGAAGACGCTCTACCGGTTGAGGACTAATGGATCCAACAAAAAAATTGCCTCTGCATTTCCAAGGGAAAGAAGCGATCGAACATGTGATCGAAGCCAGGATCAAGGGCAAACTTGCCTCTGCAGAAATCCATGGAGCCGAGCTGCCGGGACACTATAGCGCAGCTGCCGATGCGGCTAAAGAAACAGCTTTTCTCCTCTTGGTTTTTTGGACGCTGTTTAGCGAATTGAACTTCCCATCCGATCAAATGCGTTGGATTTCTATCTGCTTCATCATAGGCTGGCTGGTTTGGAAAGTCGGACGAAGCGCCATCCTCGGATACTCAAGACTGGAAAGACTCCACCGCCTCATTGAAGAAGAGCGTTGGGAAATTGAACATCATAGACCGCAAGAACGAGAAGAACTCAAAGCGCTCTATGCCGCCAAAGGGTTTTCCGGAAAACTCCTGGAAGAATCCATCGATGTCCTGATGGCAGACGATAACCGCCTTCTGCAAATCATGCTTGAAGAAGAACTTGGCCTCTCGCTGGAATCTTACGAACATCCCATCAAACAAGCAATCGGAGCGCTCCTGGGCACTCTTGCAGCAAGTCTTGTGATGTCGATCGGATTCTTTCTTCTCCCCTGGTGGGGAGCCGCACTTGCAGCGGGCTTAATCATTGCAGTTTTTGCAGCCATGGTCGCCCATTTGGAAAAAAATAAGCCGCTTCCCGCTGCTGTTTGGAACCTTGCGGGAGCCGCTCTTGCAGCAGGCTCTGCCTTTTTTGCAGCGCAGCTTTTAATCCCATGAAAGCACCTTATTTATTCGATGAATTTTTCGCATCCGGCAAGGAAGAGAGCATCAGTCCTTTCCTCACCCCGGACTCCCGCAAATTCGGCAAAAATCTTTCTTTAAAAACTTCCATCGCTGCTGCATTCCTCTTAACTGCCGCCTTCGGCTCTTCATTTTACCAGCCGCCTCTTTCCAATCTGCTCCTTGCATTCGTCTATTTTTTCGTCGGCACTCCGGCTCTCATCGCAGCATTGAAAGATATCAAAAATCTTGAAATCAACATCGACGTCCTCATGACGCTTGCCGCATTCCTTGCCGTGCTCATTGGCAGCGGCATGGAAGGAGCGCTTCTGCTCGTTCTCTTTGAGCTATCCCATGGCATGGAAGACCTCGTCTCAAAAAAAGCAAAAAGCGCCCTCCACAATCTCAACCATCTCTCCCCTAAATTTGCCTACGTCGTCGCCTCCGACGGCACTCTATTTGAAAAATCGGTCCGAGAAATTGGGGTAGGAGAACATATTTTCGTAAAACATGGGGAAATCGTTCCTCTGGACGGCCAAATCATCCTGGGCAATTCCTCAGTCAACCTCGTCCATTTAACAGGAGAGAGCATTCCTGTTCCAAAAGGCCCGAATGATTTGATCCCTGCCGGAGCGAAAAACCTTGAGTCTGCGCTCACCATTGAAGTCACTCGGACGAATGCCGACTCAACGATTACAAAAATCATTCAATTGATCACACAAGCCCATGAAGCAAAACCCAATCTCCAACGCTGGCTCGATCAATTCGGCAAACGGTATGCCACAACAATCATTGTATTGACCTTTCTATTTGCCATCGGACTTCCTTTCATCCTGACAGCCGGCTACTTAGGGCCGGAAGGATCGATTTATCGAGCGCTTGCCTTTTTGATTGCAGCCTCCCCTTGCGCCCTCATCATCGCAACGCCTACTGCCTACCTCAGCGCAATTAGCGCCTGCGCTAAAAAAGGCATTCTCCTCAAAGGGGGCATTACCTTAGATGCGCTCGCCTCATGCAAGACAATCGCGTTTGACAAAACAGGCACTTTGACGACAGGAGATCTGCTCTGCACAGGCATTGAGCCAATAGGCAATCCAACGATTTCTTTAGACGAAGCATTGCAAATCGCCTATGGTTTGGAGAGGCAGGTAGTCCATCCGATTGCAACAGCCATCTGTAAATTCGCTATGTCCAAACAACTAACTCCAGTAGAGATTGAAGGGTTCAAAGCCACTCCTGGATTCGGACTGGAAGGAGTCGTGCAAAAAAAACCCGTCTTTGTCGGACTGCCTAAGCAAATAGCCTCAAAACTCTCTTCAGAAAAAAGCGCCATCATGCATCGGCTGACGCAGGCTGCAGGAGAATCTATTTTGGCAGCTCTCGCCATCGGCGAGGATCTCTTCCTGTTCCAATTTACCGATCCCATCCGTCTAGAGACAAAAACTCTGATTGAAAAAATCAAAACAATCAACGGACTTACCCCCGTTATGCTCACAGGCGATCATCGGCAAAATGCCGAACGGGTCGGCCGCATTCTTGGAATCGATGCCGTTTATGCGGAACTCAAACCGGAAGATAAATTAGAAAAAACTGCAGAGCTTTCAAAAACAGGCGGGCTTGCCATGGTAGGCGACGGCATCAATGACGCTCCGGCCTTAGCCAGGGCCACCGTCGGTATTTCCATGGGAAAAATCGGCAGCGCTGCCGCGGTCGACGCCTCCGATGTAGTTTTACTCAATGATGATTTGCATATATTGAGCTGGCTGTTTTCAAAATCGCATAAAACAGGGCGCATCGTTCGCCAAAACCTAACTCTGGCTCTTTGTGTTATTTGCTTGGCCACAACTCCTGCGCTTCTCGGGCTCATCCCCATCTGGGTCGCCGTAATTCTTCACGAAGGAGGCACGGTGCTTGTAGGGTTGAATAGCCTAAGGTTGCTCCGAGATAAATAAAATTTTTTAATTATATCAAACAGCAGAAACCAAACCTTGACTTTAAACAACTATTTCTATAATATTTAAAACAAAATTAATTAAGAAACCAGAGCGTTCAATTATGAACATACAGGCGTTTAATACAAGTCAAAGCAGCTTAAATGATTATTCGATTCATGCCAACTCTACAAAGACGCCACCAAACATGCCTCCTGACAAAAAGATAGAAGAGATATTCTCTTCATGTCACTCTTCCATAAAAAAGATGGCTCATGACGGTTTGATATCTCGCGGTGATTTAATTAGATTTGCTGAAGATCTATCTTTCTCTGCAAAATGCGAAGAACACGTGAAATGGAAATCGAATCTTGCTGCCGCTTTGAATAGCGTAACAAGTACATACAATAGTAGAAAAATAGAGATCTGGCATCAGTGCCAGGCTGTTGTAAGAACTGAACAAAGTTTCAAAGAGCAATTGGAATTATTAAAACAAGGCAATCCCTCTCTATTTTCCTCATCAAATTCAGAACCAACAAAAATTTTTCTGCAGTTTCCCCATCATGACGGAAATTCCGCTACTACAAAATGGGCTTTCCAAGACTTGACAAACAAAAAACTCAGTTTTCCCCCTGTACATTTTTCTGCAGAAGACGCATACCCAATGTGTGATGGCCACATAAGCGATAAAATCCTCGAGTCGCTAACAACTGTAATCGAAAAACAATTTGAATCCTTGCCTTCTCTGGACGATGCAACCTCATTTTCTGAGTTAAGACAAATCCTTGATGCAATTGAAGAGCAAAGAGAATCTGTTGAAAAAGAAATCTTGACAAAGACTGGTAAACTACAAGCTGAAGCCTTAAGCGCAATGATCAATGCGCAAAACAAAATCGAAAACAACATCTCAAGCATGCTTAAAAGTGTGTGCAGCGTCGTAGAAAATCCTTCAGAGCACAGCATAATCATAGAAAACTGCCAAACTCCACTGCCACCGCCCGAAAAGCCTAGCTATTTGATCTACATATTAGGCCTTAGCATCTTTGCGTTAGGCAGTCTTTATTTTGTACGCAAATCAAAACAGGCAAAAACGGAAAAGCTCTCAGAAAGCGTCAATAATCCAGTAAGAAATCCAAAATACTGGCATCACTCAAAAGCAGAACATCTCCCTGGACATTGGCAAATGGGAAGCAAATCAAAACCTACGAACAGTATGAAAATGCCTGACTTTGGTTTTTGAAGAACTCTCTCCTAAAAGAAGAGAGATTCTCCGGCTCCGGTATCGATTGAAACGAAGTTTGAGAACTGTCTCTTAGAAGCTGTCTTAAAACCATGTGTCGTCGCTTTTTGTGATTATTTTGGCCTATTTTCGATCTAAATTATGGGGGCAATATACCTCATGTCGATATAGCCCCCGTAATTTGGAGTCGAAAATTGGTTCAAAAGAACACGAAAATCGACTGATACCTGGTTTTAAGACAGCTTCTTAGAGATCGCTAAGCAATGTTCCCTGCAGAACTGCCAACTATGCCTTTACGGACTCGTTCCATTTCCTTTGAAAACTCTTGCCTTTGCTCTGCCTCTCTTTGTCTCTTGACCCTCAAATTAGACACAATGTCTGCAGAGAACGTAGGCCCTCCTTCGTTCATTGCATCCACAAAGAAATCTTCTTCTTTCAACTGAACATGCTCTGGCAACAATGAATAAGGAAGAATAAGTGCGTCTGTCAAATAGGAGATGTGCCTATATCTAGACTCTCCTTTTAACTGTTTTATAATTTCTTTCTTTTCAGATTCGCTAACCTGGTACAGTGCCATTAAAAATGCACAGGCACGTAATACGTTTCTATCATCTTTGATTTGGCGCACATCTCTTACAATGTCTTGAATGATTTCCGAACGATGAGCAGGCGGCTGAACGACACCATCTTGATCTGCAGTCCAGGGAATCCACCCCCCTGCTCCTGCAAGTCTGGCGTCTTGAGGATAGAGGCGCGCTATTTTTGTGAGTTCAGACTTCCATATTTTAAGCTCTAGTTCAAATTCTGCAATTTTTTTAATATCTTTGCTATCGCGAGCGCCGACAAGCATCTCTTCCGTTTCGCTGATTCTGCTCTTTAACTTCCCGATTTTTCCGTCCACCGTCGGTTCATTGGCATAAAAACACATACCATCTTTCGTAGCGATACGTTTTAAACAATCAATTTCCCCTTCCTGCTTCAATTGTTCTTCCGGAGATAAAGTTCTTGGAGGGTAGCTCTTTTGCTGCGCAACACCCTCTTTCTCCTCGGAAGTAGAGACCGGACGCCGTCTATTTGGAGAAATCCCATCCAGTCTTTTTGATACTAATGCCGCTACTTTTTGTATGTTTTCGGAGATAAAATCTTCTGCCCTTTTGAAAAGTCTTTCTGAGGACCGATCAGGTGATGATATAGAAGAATAGCTATTACTCATCTTAGGGATTTCTTCTCTAATCCCCATTTCTGGGTTTGATTTTCTAAGTTCGATTAGGCGATCCCTATTTTCTCCTACACAGCGCTGAAGATTTTTTATATGCCCATCGAGCTCATCGTCTGAAAGATCGGAAAGATTCACTGGCAATTGCGCCAAGATTGCAAGGCCCTCGTTCATATGATTACCTACGGCAGACGAAAATTTTGTGAATAGCTTTTCTTGGTCTTTGATAGAGGTAATTAGCGATTGCATTAATGCTTCCCTAGTCCCGCGATCCGCGCGGAACCCTGGAGAAGATGAAGAACCGGATGCTTTCTGAACATTAGGAACCACCTGTCCTTGAGGAGTCTCTGCTACCAAGCGAGAAGCACAAGGTGAGGTGATGAGCGGTGCGACAGAAGGATTCGACGGATATATCGGTTGTGCCGGAGCCTGCTGGCGGCTTGCTAATTCAGTTTGATATTCCGCAATCTTTTGATTATAGAATGTGATGTTGTCAACCATCTTTTGAACCCTATCAGCAGGGATGTATTTCCTACCACCCTGAACATCTGCTAAAAACAGCTCTGTATCCCGCTTCAGCTGCGATAAGTACAACATATCTTCCTGAATTCTATCACTCGTCCTTTCTGATAAAGAAGCCATTACTATAAATCCTATGTTAATTTAAAAATAATTATACCATTAAACAAATTAATAATCAATTATTTAAAATAATCAAAAACAAACACAACTTACTGACAATAAACAACTTAAGATCGACAAGCACGAAAAACCGTAACTAGCTTATAACGAAATGGTTAGAAAAATAGAGCGCTATCAATCATCCTCACTCAGAGGAGGCTGTACGAACATCAGCCAAAGCTGCACTAATGATCAGAGTATTGTTAGCGCTGCCTAACGAATCTCCGGCTCTGGTAGATAGCATAAGCACTCCCAATGGATATGCGGCACATAGGGATTTGAAGAACTCTCCCCTAAAAGAGGAGCGATTCTCCGCTCCGGTGATGAGCGGCAAATTCTTTGCCGCAAGTTATCAGATAGCCCGCTTGACCCTGTCCTAAAGAACAGGGATTGTACCGAGCTGGCCGTTCAATTTAGCGCAAAATATACTGGCCCCCCGATTCGATGGCTTCGGAGGAATTCCTGGAAGCCTTCGCCTTTAGAGACTGTCATTTGGGGTGGTTGATCTAAACAATATATTCTGCAAAACTGCTCACTTTTTTAATCTGTAAAAAAATTTCT
>DALYFE010000045.1:0-12948 GCA_031972195.1 Chlamydiales bacterium
TTGAAACATTTTTTCTAAAAATGCCCGATCTTTGCGCCCTGTTGCATTCGCTTCAATCTGATAAATCCTCATGGCTGCCCAAGCGTGGACCGGCGGATTCACATCTCCAAAGGACCATTCATAAGCCGGAATTTGTCCATTTGGGTGCATATACCACTCTTTCATGAGAAGCAGCATCTGCTGTTTGGCAAACTCAGGATCAATCAGAGCAAAGGTCACTGCATGAAATGCCAAATCCCAAGCTGCAAACCAAGGATACTCCCATTTATCAGGCATCGAGAAAATATCTGCCGCATCGAGATTCTTCCAGCGGCTATTTCTTCCCTGATTGCGCCCTTCAGGAGGAGGCGGGCCTGCCGGATCGCCCTTAAGCCATTTGGTAACGTTATAGTGGTAATATTGCTTGTTCCACAAAAGTCCCGCAAACGCCTGCCTCTGCACATTCCTCATATCTTCAGACAAGGGAAATGGAGTGATCTTCTGATAAAAAGCGTCGGCTTCCTGTTTGCGTTCTGCAAACACTGCATCAAAATCTTTGCCCAACGGATCTGTCATATCTCCGTGGGAATTCAAGCGCAGTTTTAAAATCGCCGTTTTGCCGCCAGGAACTTCCATGAAGTGATGAAATGCCGCCTTTGTACCCTTATGATTTGGGTTGACGGATTCTTTACGATCATTTACCAGATACTCATGGAACGCATCTTTTACATACGGAGAATCATTCGGGACTCCGAATAATCTTTCTTTATTCGATTCATTTTCAGTAAATAACACCGCATTTGGCTGATTCGAATAGAGCCAATAGACTCCAAGCTTGGGATGGGATGCTTTGATCTTTTGCACCTGGCCTATGGAAGGACCTTGTTCCATCATCGGTTTTGGATCTTTGGTTTCCCAAGACCACGTATTGCGAAACCAAAGAGAAGGAAGAAGATGGATTGCCGCTGCATTAGCGCCTCGATTCGCTACGCTAATCTGAACCAATATGTCATCGACTGAAGCTTTTGCATATTCAACAAACACATCAAAATAACAATCGTCATTAAAAATCCCCGTATCGAGCAGCTCATACTCAAAACATTCTCTATTGCGCCTCTTATTTTCTTCCACGAGATGTTCATATGGATATGCGCTTTGAGGATATTTATAGAGATACTTCATGTAGGCATGGGTTGGAACATTGTCGAGATAAAAATAATACTCTTTCACATCCTCGCCATGATTGCCCTCGCTGCCCGTTAAACCAAACAGCCTCTCTTTCAAAATCGGATCTTTTCCATTCCAAAGAGCTAAAGCAAAACAGAGAAGCTGCCGATCATCGGAAATCCCTGCAATCCCCTCTTCTCCCCAGCGATATGCTCTTGACCTGGCTTGATCATGCGTAAAATAATTCCAAGCCTCTTCATCTGCGCTATAATCTTCTCTGACCGTTCCCCACTGCCGTTCGCTCAAATAAGGGCCCCATTTACGCCAGAGCGCCTTTCCTAAACGAACATCTTCCAATCTCTTTTCTTCTTCTGTCATCATAAATTACGCAAAAGATCCTTTTATAAACCCGGGCTTTGGTGCATCATGCCTCCATCAGCAAAAACTGTTGTGGCCGTCATGTAAGAGGCTCCATCGCTTGCTAAAAAGGCTACAACCCTTGCAATTTCTTCAGGTTTTGCCATCCTTCCAAGAGGAATCGCCGCATCGAGTTTTTGCATCAGCGCTGAGTCTTTCATCGTCGTCAAATTAATCGGCGTAGCAACAGCGCCGGGCCCTACTCCCACAACCAAAATGTTTTGCCTGGCCAATTCCACTCCTGCAGTGCGGGTCAGCATCTTAACGCCTCCCTTTGAAAGACAATACGCAATATTGCCCGGCATGGGCCAATCTTCATGAACGGAGGTAATATTGATGATCCTTCCCCCCTTTCCCTGCTTGATCATTTGCTTGGCTGCGATCTGCGTTCCAAAAAAGGCGCTCTTCAAGTTCACTTGCAAAACCTTTTCATATTGCGCCTCTGTCGTATCAAGAATGGAGGTTCTCGTTTCAACCCCCGCATTGTTCACCATGATATCCAGATGGCCAAACCGCTTTACTGCCCCATCGACCAGCATTTGGAGATCGGCCACTTTGCTCACATCTGCCTGAATCCCGAATGCCTGAGAACCCAATTGAGCCACTTTTCTATCCAGTGCATCGGTCGCATCGGGATGACTCAGATAATCAATGACAACATTGGCTCCCTGTTTAGCTAATTCCAAAACAATCGCTGCCCCGATTCCGCTATTTCCACCTGTAACAATCGCAACTTTTCCTTTCAAATCCATAGCAACACCTCAAGCACTTCATAAACTATAGTGATTTAAAATTAGAAACAAAAAAAAGGCCGAGATCGCTAGACCTCGGCCTTTTTCTTATTTTGAAGATAAACGAATGCTATATATTAAAGTTCTGTCGCAGAGTATCGATATTTTTTTGTATCACAAGCAATTTCTTGCGCCCGATTAAGAGCTCTTTGTACTTCATTACACCACTCTTGTATATCTTTCCCCTTCCCTTCACACTTGTCTCTATGATATTTAACAGAACGCATTCTGAACGCCTTTCTCGCTTGTTTTTCACATTTATCTTGGGTCGTAATAATAATAGGCAGTGGAAGAATTTTTGCTGCATCCGATCGGTATGCTGTTTCTGTGTGCAAATTGTTGGCAGACTGGAGAATGCAATCTCCAATTGCTTTCCAATCTCCTACATTACAAAGACCTGCCGATGCTCCATACTTAGCATCACCCTTGGGTACATTACCATTGGGCGAGCCCGATGTACATTTTGGTTCACACGTTTCCCATGCTTCATCCCATTCCCAACGACATTCAGAAAAAAATAGGGACTCTCTTTTCTCGCAAAATTCTTTCGACTTATCACGATCGAATGTCGACCTGCATCTTCCTAACTCTTCATTCCACTCAAAAGTATAACAGCGAGAACCATAACACTCAGTGCCAAAACAATTCTCTTTCCTATTCCCCTCTTGAATGTGATAAATGCGCCCCGCCAGTCCGGAAAGGGACGAAATTCCATTGAAAGCATGCACAGCGATATTTCTAAGAGGTCTGTAGGTTTCATAAGTGAGGCCTTTCCAACTTCTTTTAATCCCTTCTACAGAGGAAGACCAAGCAACAGACGCTGTGAGGATAGAAGACATCGATCGGATCTCTGGATCTTGGGCAGTTCTAGTACCTATGGCAGCCAAAAGAAGGAAACGCATTTTTATAGCATCCCATCTACTCAAATTATTGAAACTCAAAGAAATCATAGGGATGAAGTTCACCAAATCCATTGCCCGCAACGCCGTTCTTACATCATCAGACAGGGCGAGCATCCATGAACCCATAAAACCCATGAATATAATCTTGGAAAGCCCATCTAATTTCAGAGAGTCGCGCAGATTGCTCTGTTTCTGAATCCGATGCATCAAAAGGGCAATAGGAGTTACCCCTAATTGCTGATCAAGAGGATTGGATCCTTTTTGGATCAACATAGCAGCAGATGCCAGATGATCCGTCAAAACTGCGTAATGAAGAGGGGTTCTTTGATTTGCATCGCGAACATTCGGCGACAGCTTCGTTGAAGATATGAGAATTTCAATGATTTTTGCATGGCCTCCAATAGCTGCAAAATGAAGGGCTGATTTTCTGTCATTGGAAAGAAGATCAACTCTTGCTCCATACTCGAGCATCCACTCGGCAGCCTCGCTGCGCCCAAATAAACAGGCATAATGAAGCGGCGTCAATCCATTGCGATCGCTTTGATTAATATTTCCGCCCGACCTTACAAAATTCTGCAGCTTCTCTAAGTCTCCCTCTTTAGCTGCCAAATGGACTTCAGAAGGATTGGCTGTAGAACCAAGGCGCGCCTTGTTGATTTCACTCAAGAGATCATTTGCAATGAGCAGCGTCTTTTGTTCGTTCCATTGTTTCGTATAATCTCCAAAGCCATTGCCTAAAAAACACTCCAGTACCAAGGTCTTCATTGCCGGATTTTGACCCAACATTGCATGATCGATAAACGTCAATCCCTGGTGATCCTTAGTGTCGACATTAGGCTTCATTTCTTGAAAAATTCTTTTGACAATATCAAATTTTTCGCGGCGGATTGCATAGTTCAGAGGCAGTTCCCCATTGGGAAGAGGCTTTTCAACCAAAGAACTGTCTGATTTCAACATCTCTATGGCATCCTCTATGCGATCCGAATCAATCGCAGCTTTTATCTCAGCCTCTTTCGTAGGCTGAAAAGAAGGAGGTAATCGTCCAAAACGCGGTGAAAAAATGCTTGAAACCATAAAAAGAAGCCTCTTTTTTACAAATTTTCAAGCATTCTACCAAATCCAACGATTAAAAGTAATATAATTTATTTTTCCATTAACAATAAAAAGAAAAAAATAATTTTAAACCACCAACAAATTAAATTGGATTGTTGCTTACATGAAAACAAACTAAAAAATCGAAGACAACATCAACTTTTTTATATGAGACTGTTAAAGGATTTTAAACAGGGCACCGTTCCATTCGATCAACGCTTATTATGCTGTCTTTTAGGATGCACAGCATTAGCTGGATTTGGGTTAGGCGGGTTATTATAGATGTACTGAACAGGATCCTTTGGGTCTTCCTGAAATCCCATTTTATCTCTCCAAAATTTTTCAGCATTTTCCGGAGTGGTTCGGACCGTTGCGTGAGTCTTTCTTGCAAGCTCTAACATATTTTGTACTAAAAATGCACCTGACCCTTTAGCCTCCGGATCGCGTAAATTAGCAACAAGAAAGCGGATTACCAATTCACCCGCACGATCATCGGCTACCAATACGGCGCAGATTTTGTCTCCATGCATAGCACACCAAATGTGGCCGTGCTTTTCGTGAGAGATTGATTCAATGGATTGTCTTGCAACAGACCGGGCAGTGCATAAGTTTTTCATTTCTTTTGAAACTGCTTTCGATCTTCCAATCGCCTTACCAAAAAAACAATTCCAATCTTGGAGGGCCGAAACAACCTCTTCTGAAGCAAGATTGCGTTTAACAAAACCAACGTCTGCTGCCATAGAACACCTTTGTATAAATTATCTACATAAATTATACACAAAAACAATAAAAAATCCAAAACTTTTATAAAAAACAACACAAATTAACGGGATAATTACATATATGAAGAAAAGAATTTAGGATAACCAAATTTATTGCAATTTGCAAACCAATAAGGCATGTTGAAAAATGAAAAACCAGAGGAAGTCCATGGATACATTTGCAACCATCAGCAAAGCTCGCTACAGCTCAAGAAACTACGACCCGACTCGTCCGGTGACTGCAAAACAAATTCAGGCCCTTATTGAAGCGGCCCATCTCTCTCCTTCTTGCTACAATGATCAACCCTGGTATTTTATCCTGTGCAATAAAGAAACCCATCCTAAATCCTATGAAAAAGTGCTAGGCGCTCTTGTAGAATTCAATCAAAACTGGGCAAAAAACGCGCCCTTATTAATCGTTTCAGTGGCTGACACTTTATTCATGAAAGATAAAAAAAATAACCGCTGGGGACATTACGATACCGGAGCTGCCGCAGTCAGCATGATGTATGAAGCAACAAGCCTTGGACTCAATGCTCACCAAATGGGAGGATTTGACGAAAAGAAAATCCAGAGTGAATTTAAGATTCCTTCTCGATACGTTCCCATGGCGGTGATGGCTGTAGGCTATGCTGTTTCTAATGAAAAACCCACCCCCAAAGATCGGCGCCCCATTCATGAGCAATTCTTTGAGGGAGCCTGGGCCTGCAAATAGAGAATTTGCAAACTCACCTTACGCAAAAAGATCGATGCAGTGGCTTAAAGCGAGAAGCCAAGATGCAAAGAAAGATTCGAAGCCCAACTTGACTGAAAGTTGGGCGAGAAGATTTCTGCAGCAGATTGTCTTCGCAGCCAGCCAATGCGTTGAGCTTTTTGCGTAAGGTGAGTTACAAAGGCAAATTGAAATCAAGCCTTCTTCGCTTCACTGCGGGCGCCTGCCAGCAAAGCCCTCTTAAATATTCAATATCCTGAAGACATTTATCAATGAAAAATAGAATCGCAGCACTATCTGGAGGATCTCCTGAAGGAGGATCCAAAAGATCGTTTTTTACCTCCTCTAATTCAATAGACCCCATTTTCTGAATTAATAAACAGGCAATGGCGTCAAAACCCAAGGAATGGGATAAACTGACTCCTTTACTCCATACTTCCCTGTCCAGTTTTTGAGACACCGGTTCTTTGAGCAATACGTCTACAATTTCCAACCAACCGGATTGGATTGCTTTAAGCAACGCACTCTGCACCATTTCTTTTGAAACTGTAGCTTTTCGCAAGATCTCGGACACCAAATCAAGACGGCCATATTGAGACGCTTTTTTTAAAGCACGGTGAATCGTCGCAGGATCAAATGCATAATATTCCAACAATAACCGAACCAATTCCCGCCGCTCAAGATCTTCGGGCTCTTGGATCTGGATGCTCCCTGAATATTCCAAGAGCACGGCTCTCATTGCCTCGGAATTGTCTTCAATGGCTCCAATCAATAGTCGATTCAGCACTTCCGGCTCAAAACAACGCTCCGACAACATCTTCTCAAATACATTGTCTTGAGACAAACTTGTCTTAATCTTCTCGATATTTCCGGACCTAACAAATTCATCCATCTGTTCTCTTGCGATCGAGTATTGAAATTCTTCTATCTTCATAGATCCCAACTGCGACCGCAAACTAGTGGAAACAGCACTCATAAATCCTCCAAATCAAAAATTTATCGGAATCAACAGGAGTAACTTCTTTTTCGTTTTTCCCCTGATTGCGGCATCCCACGAGATTGCTTAATCGATTCGATATCCAAAACGCATTCATCAATGAAGGCTAAAACCTCGATGGCATTTTCATACCCCTCCAATTCCTCCGGAGAATGCTTTAAAAAAATCTGCTTTATCTCTTCCAACTCGACAGGTCCGATTGCCTCAATGAGTGAACGGGCAATAGCGCAAAGTTCAAAGTCATTAGAGAGGTCCAAAGCTTTACACCATACTTCTCTACCCAGGTCTTTAGATGCCGGTTGTTTAAGCAATAAGTCCACTACTTCCAGCCAACCGTATTCAACTCCCTGAAGCAATGCATCCGCCACCATTGCCGTTGAAATTTCCGCGTTTCGTAAGATATGTCCAATCAAATCAATACGCCCATATTTGGACGCTTTTTCCAAGGCACGATGGATCGTTATCGAATCAAATGCATGATATTCGAATAATAATCGAACCAACTCTTGCAACTCAGGATCTTCAAATTCTTCAGGCTCGATGCAGCCTGCATCTTCCAATAGCGCTTCTTTAATTACCTGATGATTATCTTTAACGGCTGCAATCAATAATTCACTCAGCACTTCGGGTTCAAAACAATGCTTCGACAACATGTCTTCGAATAGATTGCCTTCAGTTAAACTCGCCTTAATCTGTTGGATATTTCGAGCTCTAACAAATTCATCCATCTGTTCTCTTGTGATCGATTCGTCAAATGCTTGGCTGTTAAAAAAAACTGATGAGGACACCGGACTATTGCTAACAGAACTCATAATTCCTCAAAATTAAAAATTTACCACGGAGATAGTGACACATCTTATGTTTTATGTACACTGCAAATTCGACCGGAGTTATTGTCGAAAAATCGTATATACGGAAACGATGGGATCAAAATGATGGACAAAAGTAAGATCGCTGAAGTCCTTGAAGAAATAGCAGTTCTTTTGGAATTGCAAGGGGCCAATCCCTTTCGCATCCGAGCGTACAGGAATGCTGCCCGCTCTCTGCTCAATACGGATCGCAACCTCAAAGACCTAATCCAAGAAAAAAAACTCACGGATCTCGAAGGGATCGGCAAAGATCTTGCAGAAAAGATCACTCTGCTGGCTACCAAAAAACGCCTCCCCTTTTACGAGAAGTTAAAAAAATCGACTCCTCAAGGCATTTTGAAATTAATCCAAATCCCGGGATTAGGTCCCAAAAAAGTGAAAACGCTCTATCAAAAGCTCCGCATTCAATCGATAAAGGATCTCAAAAAAGCATGTCTTGCAGGGAAAATTGCAAAACTCAAAGGCTTTGGAAAAAAAACAGAACAAAACATTCTCGATGCAATCGGCCACGGGGAAGTCTATCAAAAACGGCATCTCTTTTGGGATGCAATGCACACCGCGGGCCCCATTCTCGAATCATTAAGGCAATTAAAACAGGTCAAAGAAGCCGAAATAGCCGGAAGCCTAAGGAGAAAGCTGGAAACAATCGGCGACCTTGATTTCCTCGTTGCCTCCTCAAATCCCGAAGCAGTCATGGACTGGTTCGTATCGCAACCTTTTGTAAAAAGGGTGATTGCAAAAGGGACAACTAAAGCAAGCATCCGCCTTCAAGACGGAATGCAAGCGGATTTGCGCATTGTCCCTCAAACGCAATTCGGATTTGCTCTTTTCTACTTCACCGGCTCCAAAGAGCACAACATCAAGATTCGGGAACGCTCGTTAAAACGAGGCTGGTCTTTGAGCGAATATGGGTTCAAAGGAAAAAGCCCTCCGTCTTTTGCGTCCAAAAAACACCCAACGGAGACTGACATCTACAAAGCGCTCTCCCTTCCCTATATTCCTCCTGAGCTCAGAGAAGATCGCGGAGAGATCGAAGCTGCGGAAAAGAGAAAATTGCCTATTTTGATCGAAGAAAAACAGATCCTGGGGACTTTGCATAATCATACAACCGCTTCCGATGGACGCAACAGCTTGAAGGAAATGGTCTTAAAGGCAGAACAATTGGGATGGGAATACATCGGAATATCCGATCATTCCAAATCAAGCGTTCAAGCCAATGGCCTCAATCCCGAACGCTTGCTTGCGCAAATTGCAGAGATTCGAAAGCTCAATGCCTCAAAAAAATTCACTCCGTTCATTTTTGCAGGAACCGAATGCGATATTCTTGCTGACGGATCTTTGGATTTTTCCGATGATTTGCTAGAGATGCTCGATTATGTGATCGGATCGGTCCATTCCTCTTTAAGGCAAGACGAAAAAACCATGACGAAACGGATCATCCGAGCGATCGAACATCCCAGATTAACAATCCTCGGACATCCTACCGGAAGACTCCTCTTGCAACGGGAAGGATGCTCTGTCAATCTTCAAAAAGTCATCGATGCATGCATTGCAAACAAAAAGATCATGGAACTCAATGGCAATCCTCACCGTCTCGATATGGACTGGCGATTTTGGCATGCAGCTTCAGAAAAAGGACTTCTCTGCTGCATTAACACAGATGCTCATACAACAGAGGGATTGGAATTTTTCCGCGCCGGAGTCAATATTGCCAGGAAAGGATGGCTCGAGAAAAAACATGTCCTAAATACCCTTTCCCTCAAAGAAATGAAAAAATATTTAAAAATTTAAGAAACTGTACTATGAATTCTTAGACGTTTCAAAAAGAAACCAAATTCTCCGTTCGGTTTCATCGAGAAAGATTTCCAAAATACTGCAAGTGGCCACGTCATTGTACTCTTCGCAGACTTTATGGGCTTCGCGCAAATGTCTTGCATAACTCTTATTATCATGCAAAAGGTGCTGCAGCATTTCCTGAGGGCCAGGAAAATCCCCATGATCATCTTTCACTCTCTGAAGACGGGCAACCTCTCCTGTAGAGCGGATGGTTGTCCCTCCCAGCTTCCGGACTCTTTCCGCCAAAGGATCGATCATAGCAAAAATTTGATCGGCCTGTTCATCAAACAGAAGATGATAATCGCGAAAATGACTGCCGGATACATGCCAATGAAAGTTCTTTGCCTTGATGTACAAAGCAAATGCATCTGCAACTAACGGATTTAAACTGGCCGCAATTTTTTGACGGCCCTTTTCATCCAGATCGTTTGGCACTGCAAGCTTATCTAATTTGGCATTCTTATTCATTGAGCTCAATGTGATGAAAACAACATATTCTGTCAAGAGACTGTCTACGAACTTTCGTTTCGTAGACAGTCTCTCAAGATGACTCGAAATGGCCCTCTCTAGTACTATGTATGGAAAAACACTGCGTGCGTCATGATTTTAGGAATCTTGTCTATTTTAGGTGCCTGCCTCTGCTGGGGCTTCATTTTCGTCATTCCCCAATTCCTCCCAGATCACAGCGCTGTCTCCATTGCCATGGGACGATTTTTCTTTTTTGGACTATCCTCTGCCGCATTCCTCATCATTAAAAAACGATCTCTCCTAAACAAAAAGTTTTTTTCATTCTGGCGCCAAGCCTCTATTTTCAGCTTTGTGGCCACAATCGTTCAATATGTAGGGCTGGTATTGTGTCTCCGTTATGCGAACCCCTCAATCACAGCTCTCATCTATGGTCTAGCCCCCATCACAATCTCTCTTGGCGGAACTTGGAAAAAACAAGGCTTCAGCCTAAAAAAATTCTTCCTGCCGGGAATACTTACATTCTTCGGCCTGATCCTCATCAACCTCGACGCGTTCCAATTGACCAGCTCGTCTCCTCTAGAATATGTCTTTGGGCTCTTTTGCGGTTTCGTCGGTCTCTCTTCTTGGACATGGTATGCAGTTGCAAACTCTGAGTTTATGGAAAAAAATCAAGGGATCTCGTCATTGGACTGGGTTACCATGTTTGGAACTGCAACCTTTTGCGTTGTATCCACGATCCTTCTCTGCTGTCTCCCATTTTCTCCGTCAAACAGCCTGCAGTTCTTGAGCTTTGAATTCGTGATCGGCTGCGCTATCCTTGGGATTGTCAGCACGTACGTAGCTTTTCTTTTTTGGAACCATGGGACAAAGAAGCTGCCCATTCACCTTGTAGGACAGCTTGCGGTTTTCGAGATGCTCTTTGCCCTTCTCTTCATTTTCCTTATAGAAAAGCGCTTTCCCCTGATCTCTGAAACGGGCGGAATTTTATCCATTCTCGCTGCGGTGCTGATTGTCCTCAACAGGGAAAAACAGATTCTTCAGCAGCAGTAAGACTGTCTCATCTTGAACCTCGTCGAATTCACGATAAAAAGCGGAAACCCCAAAAAAATCTGCTCGAATATCAAGGCACACTGCCGCATCTGCCGCCGCCTTGATTTTGTCCCAAGCCTCTGAGGCTGCCACCGGAGATGCCACAATAATTTTAGCGACCCCTTTTTTTCTAAGAGACAAGATCTCTACAAGAATGGTTGCCCCGGTAGCTATTCCGTCATCGACCAAAAGGATCGTTTTTCCTTTTAGATTTCCCAAAGGAGCTGCCTTTCGGTAACGCGAAATCCGCTCCCCGGCAATTCTTTTTTCCTTCTCGACTTCCCTCTGGATAAGCGATGGAGGGATTCCTGCTAAATCGACGATTTCTTGATTGAGTAAAATCTCTCCATCTTCTGAAATCGCACCCATTGCCACCTCAGGATTGTCCGGAACCCCAATTTTTCTTGGAACCAACACATTCAGTGGAAGTGAAAGAGCCTTTGCAACTTCATAGGCTACCGCCACGCCGCCGCGGGCCAATCCCAGGACAATTGCATCCGCTCGCTTTTTATATGCAGCTAACCGAGCGCTAAGCCGCTGCCCGGCTTCTTGTCTATTTTGAAAAATCATACAGCAGCTAACAAAGAAAAAGTTAAGGCTAAATCAATCCTATCATCAAATCTGGATACTTACAGGATCGCTTTCGATGCCATTTGCATCCAAAAAAGTTATAGAATAAAGAGTCGATACCCCTTGCTTGCGGTCATGATCGGCGTATTGCAAAGTATCTGCATTAAGCACTGCGATCAGAGCTCCGCTCCGATATACACGGTACTCTTTTACTTGAATGGAAATAGGCGCTCCCCATTCTAAAAAATTACAACGTTCATAGAGCAGGCCGAAATCATTTTTCAACTGTTTCCCTCTCAGATTGGTCACTGTCTCTGTGAGAAGAGGTGTAAAAGCCATGCCGTAAGGGACTGTAAACCCGCCAAAAGGAGATCCTGCAATCGGGGGAAAAGTGTCATGAACAAGGTCGCGCACAGATAAATCGCCGCTCATAGCGTTGGTGATATACAGATGAGCGCCATCCGGACTGATCGCTGTAACATAAGGAAAAGAACCCTGACTGTTTACTGTTGCAAGAAGGGACAGAGTCGTTGCATCCAATACGAAAAAATCGGTTCCGGATGCAGCGCCTATATAAAGGCGTGTTCCATCCGGATCGGGCGTGGCTGCGATAGGAGCCATGATCCCCGGCATGACTGTTAGAGGGTTTGAGAGATCCGGATAATCAAACCGAGTAATCGCTCCCGAAAGATTTGTTGCATACAGATAGGTATTATTTGGGTGGATAGATACCATATAGGGATTGTTCCCGCCGCTTGGGACATCGTCTAAAAGAGTAGTAAGAGCGCTATCGAGCCTAATAACCCTGCTATTTCCTGTGCACGCAATATAAACGTTTGTTCCGGTATGGTCTACAGCAACTGTAGCTAAATTGGGGTAGGGGGTCGTAAAGGAAGCCAATAAGTTGAGATCCTGATCTAACTTATACACCGTCTGAGTAGCTCCAAAATTTGTAATGTAAATAGATCCGTCCGGAGCAATTGCCACTCCAAATGGTTGGTCAAAGGGATACATGGGATTGTTCGCATTGGAAAATGGGGATCCGGGAATCTGAGTGAGCGCGCCTGTAGTTGCATCGACGTCAAACACGAAGACGACATCTCCTGTCTGAAATCCGGGGACATAAACACGCATGCCGCTGCCGTTGATAGAGGGTCTAATAGCGATCTGTATAGCCTCTTGTCCCGTGGTCGCCATAGATAAAAAAGGAGATCCCGCAATAGGCGTGTAAGTTTCTTCATCCAGCACAACCACATTGGTTTCCGTTAGCGTATTATTTACAATATAGAGAAAGGCTT
>DALYFE010000045.1:12958-13733 GCA_031972195.1 Chlamydiales bacterium
GCAATCGGCAATCCGAAAGCAGCCAATACTGTTAAAAGAAGCAACCATTTCCATTCAGATGGCCTGCATCTGCTGCGAACTTGTTGTAAAAATCTAAAATACATATCCAATCCCCGCGCCAAAAGTAAAGCCGCCTATTTGCATGGAGCGTCCCTGCACGTTTGTTTTAGATGGGTGGCAGCGTACCTGTACAAATGAATATTCTCCAAAAATATCGATCAATAAGTGTTGGTATGGCAGGAAATAAAAACCGGTATTTACAAATCCTCCAACTCCATTAGAACTGATATTTTTATCAACGAAGGAAGAATGGTTATGCTGGCGGACAAAACAATATCGAGGGCCTATGGAGAAATAATATTGAACAGTTTCACAAAGGGGAATTACAGGTTTCAGCCCTAAACTAATTGGCATTTCCCAAATACTTGTTTTTTGCGAAAAATTCGAAGATTTCCCGTGCCTTGTCAAATATTCAATGCTGCCATAAATTTCCAGCCATTTCCATGCTGAAACGGCTCCACTGATTTGGATATCAAGTCCTCCTTGATTGTAAATTTTTCGCATTTTTGCATCAGAGAAAAAGAAGTAGCCGCTCTTGACTTCAAGCAAAGGGCGCTTTGAGTTTGGCGAAATTTCAGAAACATGGTCTATGCTTTCACTACTGAATCCCTGCGTAAAGCAAAAGATCAATAAAGCAGTCAATTTGCAAATCGAAGAGGATGCAAAAATCGCTTTTTCTTGGAACACAAAAAATCCTTTTTAATTCTTTTGATTC
>DALYFE010000046.1:0-11348 GCA_031972195.1 Chlamydiales bacterium
TTGGCTTTAAAATAAAAGATCCGCTCGGATGGGTAGTGTTTTAACAGTTTGAGAGTATCGTGCTGATATACTTCCATTCTGGTTTTTAGAACTTTTGGATCCATGTCGTCGGTGCGTTTTTCGATTAAAGCTCTTCTTTGGATGCGTTTCATCAGCTCTTCGATTTCATCCATTTCTAAAACAATAATTCCTTCAATCCGGATGTGTTTGTCGAGTAAATCGGCCTGTCTGATCGTTCTGGGGATCCCATCGAGCAACAACAGCTGCTGCTCGGGAAAATAAAGATTGGTTGCGATCAATCCGTGAACGTAATGATGCCAAATTTGAATTGTAATTTCGTCGGGGAGCAGTAGGCCTTTTCCCGCATAGGCATGGTATAGTTTTCCTGCAGGAGATTCCGGGGATAGTCCTCGAAAAATGTCTCCCGAGGAAAGATGGAAATGGTTGCCTGCGCTGCTTAAAAATTTGCCCAAGGTTCCCTTTCCGGACCCCGGGGGGCCGAAGACAAGGATGGATCTAAAGAGGCCGTTGTATTGAGGAATTACGGTGTCTGCATGCATAAAAATCAAGGTATTCGAATTTTTTAAATTCTGCAAGATATAGATGCCTCCTGTGATTTAAAAACCGGTTTTTGTTGGTCTTTAGAATGTAATTAATTTTTTATATTTTAATTAAATTAACTGTGTTTTTTGTTTTTTATTATATAAAACAGTTAATTATAATCGTTTAACATTTTTGCTGTTTATTGTATAATAATTTGGTGCTTAATATGGTTTTACTATGTCTTCTGTTTCTGTAAGTCCAGTGTCTATGAAGGAGAGCTCTTATTCGGCATATCCTGCTGGGCAAGCTGCTCTGCAAAAAAATCAGATGTCTTTAGAAGCGAAACCATTTTCAGACAATCGCAAAGGGCCCGTTTCTCCTCGTTCAGCATACTTTAAAAAGGCGCTTCGTGTTCTTCCAATGGTTGAAGTGGGTCTTTTTTTTACGAGCGAAGTTGGTTATAAAATTCCGGTTATTGCAACAAGCGGTGCGCTCGCAAAGATATCTTACGCAGCCGGAGGGTCCGTACTCCTTGAGAGCGCGCTAAAAGTAAAGCAAGGTGTTGATCGACTTCAAAATGCGCGCCGGATCGGAGATCAGGAAGGGAAGCGGCGAGCTCGATCGGACATCGCTTTTGGCACCGTTTCATCGAGCGCTTCGAGTTTAGAGATGGCTCGGCTGATTACAGGGGCCGGCGTAATTGGTCTTGGTTTTGCAACGAATCTACTGGCTATGATCGCCTCTTCTATGAAGATTGGTATCTGTATGCTGAATATTTATCGCTCCTCTGAATTTTATTCCTCCCTTTCTAAATTATCGGAAAATCAAACGCTGAAGCCATCAGATCGTTTGATCGAAACGATTGAATTTCTGAAAAATCAAGCATCTCTTACAAAAGAAGAGAGGATAACTATTTTAGAAGATGGAAAACGGCTGCATGCGAATTTGGGAGCTGAGACTCAAACATACTTAACAGAAAAAAAACTGAAAGATCTTGCGCAAACCAAAATCGAGCGTTTCAAAAGGCGTTGCAGTTTGGATGCTGCAAGATCCATTATAGAAAAATCAAACTATTTATTGGAGAAACTCCATTCGAGTCCTCTTGATGTAAAGGTTCAGCGAGAGGCACAATTGCTTATTAAAGAAGTGCTAGGAGCGACCAAAAAGAGAATGGCTATGTATGGTGTTGCAGCTCTTATCTCGAGTCTTGCGCTGACCGGATTGATTTTTAGCACTATTGTTTCGGTTGGGCTTATTCCTTTAATTCTATATGGAGCCTCGTCTCTTTTGGTGTTGAGTGTTTCGATTTACCCAATGATTGCCGGATCGAGTCGAGAGAAAAAAGACCTTGTGGCTCTATCAGTTGCGATGGATTCGGTAAAATTAACGAATTAACATTTCTTTATCCCGATAATAAATATCTTGTATTTATCCGTTAATTGCTGGTTGTGTTGATTGTTTTGTATTTAATTTATTATAATATTGCTTAGTTTAAACTAGGTGGTGTATATGACGCTCTCCGTTCAGCAATCTCCGATTCGCCCTTTGGAATATTTCTCTGTGGCCGCAGACTCTCTTTCTGTAGGAAGAAATTCGCTCAATGCCATTTCTAATATTTTCGATGTCGCCAAAACGTGTCTTCATGCTGCAAAGAACACGATGAAAGTGGTCAGTGCCGGTGTTCTCGCTGGAGGCGTGCTTGGAGTGATTATCGGTCCGGCATTGGTTTTTGAGGCTGTTCGTGATTCTAGAAAAGCTTGGGAGCGAAACGATTTAAAAGAGGGGATTTCTCAGGCAGAAAAAGCCGGTGTTGGCGCAAGTTATTCAGTTGTGGGGGGCGGAATGATTGTAGGACAATCCGCAGCTTATGCAAGTCTTCCTGCTACGGGAGCTGTTGCAGCCGCCGGTACCACGATGTTTACAGTGGGTGCTTTTGCTATGTACGCCATTGTATTGATTTCTGCGATTCGAAAAATTGGAATGAATATTGCTTTTCGCAAGGAATTAGACGCACAGGATGGTGCATCTGCCCAAGTTGCATGGTTAAGCCAGCAGGTTGGCAGCAATGAGTCAGGAGCATCTGCTGAAGATCAGAATAAGTGGAATGCATTTGTTGCGATAGTTGGTGAAAAGTGCGCAAGTTTTGTTAAGGATAGTGCCAATAAGAAATTGACGGAAAGCCAAAATGCGCACATCGTAAAAGAGGTCCGCCGCGCCAGTAACAAACACTTCTTCATGCAGGGAATACGGGTTGCAATTGCAATCTTAGGTTTTGCTGCAGTGATCTTGGGTATTTTGTTGACCGGGCCATTTGCTCCAATCGTTGTGGCTATTCTCTTTGCTTTAGGCGCTATGTTGTGGCTTGTGATGGATTCGAGCGTAGTGAATGAACGAGTTGGTAATTTGGCTTTTGGAAAAGGCGAGTTTACTTTGCCTGCATTAGAACCGGCACCGCCTTCCTTGGATCTTCCTTCGGTGAAGACGGAACCGTCCTATTGGGATTCTATCTACCAGTGGTTTCCTGCTCTGCCTTCTGTGAAGATGGATCCGTCCTACACGCCTAAGTCCTATTGGGATTCTATCTACCAGTGGACCGCTTCGCCATTTTTCCCATCATCGCCGTATATAGCTCAGTAATTATCGATCCTCTATTGTAAAGATAGAGGATCGAGTTATGCCCGAGTCATTTTTTTCTGTAGTTGCCGATTTCATTGATTATCTCCGATCTGAAAAGGGGCTCTCTTTAAACACGATTGTTGCGTATGAGCGCGATGTTATGGCTTTTGGGGCATCATTGGAGAAAAAGGATTGGCGCGCCGTTTCTTCAGAGTCTATCCTGAGCTTCCTCTCTTTTTTAAAAACTAAACAATATGCGAGCGCCTCTGTTTGCAGAATGTTGGCCGCTGTCCGGGTGTTTTTGCGATTTTTGAAGAAAGAGGGGTATATTGAAGTCGATCCGGGGCGATCTTTCGATACGCCAAAGCTTTGGCTGTTGATCCCTGAAGTGTTGAGCATTCAAGAGGTGGATGCTTTTTTGGCGCAGCCGCAAGCAACGGATTTTATTGGATCGAGAGACAAGGCGATTTTAGAGCTGCTTTATGCAACGGGAATGCGGGTTAGCGAGCTGTGCCTTTGCCGGATTTGCGATGTGAGCGATACTTTTGTCAAGGTGCGGGGCAAGGGAAGAAAAGAAAGGATCATTCCTGTTGGCCGCAAAGCGCTTGAGGCGCTGGATTATTTTTTAATCCATTTTCGAGGAGAAGTATCGGAAGACGACGCGCCTTTGTTTACCACAATACGAGGCAAGCCTCTCGACCGTATTACGGTTTGGAGCCGTGTTAAAATTTATGCAAAGGCCGCAGGGATCAGCAAGTCGATTTCCCCCCATACACTGCGCCACTCTTTTGCAACGCACCTTTTGGAGCGGGGCGCTGATTTAAGGTTGATCCAAGATATGCTCGGACATGAAGAGATTGGGACGACAGATCGTTATACGCATGTAACCGGCCAGAGACTCAAAGCGGTGTTTCATCAATTCCATCCTAGACCGTAGAAGGCGGCTCTTTCATGGCAGTCTCTAACTTTTTTAGAATAATGGCAGAGTAAGAAGGAAGCTCTATAGTGTTTGATGGAATAGGTTCTTTTTTCAAATTTTTAAAGTTGTGCGCATTCCAGGGGCGGTCTGTGCGGACAATCTCGATCCATTTGCCTTGCGGTAACGAGATCTGAACGGAATTGTTACCGGCATTGAAGGCAATATATAGGGGATCTTTTCCCTTGAATGAATAAGCAATCAATTGGTTTTCCTGGTCCCAATTTGCGTGATACGGCTGGAGTCCATGCCAATCAATATCGCTATCTTTTAAGAATCGGTCCATGCGTAGGCAAGGATGCGCTTTTCGAAAGGCAATCAAATTAGAGACAAAATCGAACATGTCTTGTCTTTTTTCTTGCAGGTCCCATAGGAACCAATTGATTTCGTTATCCTGCACGTAAGGGTTGTTATTGCCATTTCGCGTATGCCCGTACTCATCGCCCATTAAAAGCATGGGGACTCCCTGCGAGAGGAATAAGGCGAGCAGGAAGTTGCGCATCTGACGTTCTCTGAGAGAATTGATTTCTTGGTGATTGGTGGGTCCTTCCGCTCCGCAGTTCCAGCTGCAATTTTGGTTGTTTCCGTCTTGGCCATGTTCTCCGTTGGCCAAGTTGTGCTTGGAGCCATAGGACACAAGATCGTATAAGGTAAATCCGTCATGGGCTGTAACAAAATTGATGCTGCTTAATGGACTGTATTCATGATAGAGGAACTCGCTTCCGCACAGGACATCGGCAAATCGTCCTGATGTTCCGGGAGTTCCTTTGATGAAATTGCGTACGCAATCTCGAAATTTTCCATTCCATACGGACCATGGACCGAAGTGAGGAAAGGAGCCAACCATATATAATCCGGCAGCATCCCAGGCTTCCGCAATGTGTTTTACTGTTTTTAAAACAGGGTCCTTTCTGATTGCCTCCAGAAGAGGAGGTTTTTTCATTACCTTTCCATCGACTCCTCGAGTATGGATCGCCGCTAAATCGAATCGAAATCCGTCTATTTGCATTTCTTGGACCCAATACCGAAGACTTTCCAAGATCAGCTCCATTACGGCCGGATGATTGGAATTGAGGGTATTGCCGCAACCGGTGAAATTGCGATACCGTCCTTGCTCATCAACCATGTAATAAGAGGCATTGTCGATGCCGCGGAAATTATATCGATAATCTGTTTTTTCCCCTTCTCCCGTGTGGTTGTAAACAACGTCTAAAATAACTTCCATGCCATTGCGATGAAGCTCTCTTACCAAGGTTTGCAATTCAACTACTGCATCATCTATCGCATAGCGCCGCATTGGAGCGAACAGGTAAAGCGGACTGTAGCCCCAATAGTTTACCAAAGGTTTTCCACTGGCGGGATCCAGGTTGCTGCAGTGCGTTTCATCGAATTCAAAAATTGGCATGAGTTCAATGGCGTTGACGCCGAGTTTTTTGAGATAGGGGATTTTTTCAATGAGGCCAAGGAAGGTCCCCGGATGCGATACGCGGCTTGAGGGGTGCCTGGTAAAGCCTCTGACGTGCATTTCATAGACAATCAGGTCCGTAAGCGGGATGTTGGGTTTTGAGGTTCCCTGCCAATCAAAGGGTTTATTCGGGATACACCGGGACCTTTTCCCATCCCTTTTTATACCCCATTGATTTGGCGTGGAAGGGTATTTAGCGGCAGGATCTGCCAGCCAGGACTGCGGATCGAATAAATGGCCTTTTGAAGGGTCGTGAGGGCCGTCGACGTGGAACGCATACTCCATGGACTCTGCCCACGGCTCTATCCCAATATGCCAAATATCCCCCGTTCGGTTCATGGGGATTTCCGCAGTATTTTCCTCATCAAAAAGTCCCAGAATAACGCTTGAGGCATTGGCTGAAAAAAGAGAGAAGTTCGCCACAGTGCCTTGCAGAGAGAATCCAAGGGGGTTGGGAGTTCCAGGTTTTGTAGAAATAGATCGCTTCATTTATTTGTCCTGTAATTATGATTCATGTTGAACTGTAATTTATTTTCAAGTAAAATGTTTTCATGAGGAACTCTGTTGTTTTGGGTTTTTCTGGAAAACGCCCCAAGAAGCCGGGTTTTGGTGCAGCTTCCAAGAAGCTGTAAAATGAAGCTTGCATTTTCCAGTGTACAAGAGTTAATCTGTTAAAAATTTAAGGAGGGTTCCATGTCTTATGAAAATGCCAAGGCCAACCTAAAAGAGTTTGGAAAAGAGCTCAATTTGGAAGGTTTAGATTTTGATGAAAATTTCACCTGTATTCTCGGAATTGATAATATCTTTTCTCTACATATCACCTATGAACGCAATTCCGATCGTCTCTATCTTTATGCGCCAATACTCGACGGCTTGCCAAAAGATGACAAAATCAAACTAAAACTCTATGAGCGATTGCTCGAAGGTTCCATGCTGGGCGGTCAAATGGCCGGAGGCGGCGTTGGGGTTGCGATTAAAGAAGAGCTGATCTTGATGCATTGCGTCATCGATATGGGATTGGGAGTAGATGCGCTGGCATTGCGTCGATTTGCGCCTCTGTTCGTTGAAACCGTGGAAAAATGGCGTGAAATTGTTTCTAAAATTATGAATGGCGAAGAACCTGGACCATTCCAGTTCCCGACGCCGCCGCAACAGGCATCTCCTTCAGAAGCATTTGGCGGAGCTAAACCTGGCGAACGCTTTATCAAAATTTAAGAGTTTTTACCAAAGTTCTTGGGAGAGTTTCCGTAAAGAAGGTTCTACTAACGAATCGGACCTCCCAAGCTTCTCAAGTCGATCACAAAGCATTACATAATCTGCAGTTATACTGTCGGATGTTTCTTATTCGACTTTGGCAACGGCTTCAAGGATTTCCGGAGTTTTTTCGTCGATCGCTTTTTGAATTGCCTTTACGCTAGACATGACTGTCGAGTGGTCTTTTCCGAAGATCTGTCCGATTTTTTGAAACGGCAGTTTCAATTTTTCTCTACATAGATACATGATTACTTGTCTTGGGAGCACCGTTTCTCTTGTTTGTGATTTTCCCATGAGATCTGTCATTGGGATGCCGTAATGCGACGCCATTGCTTTGATGATTTTTTCCGGAGTCCAGGCGTTTTGCTCTTCGCGCTCTAACAAATCTTTCAGCAGTTTTTCTGCAAGCGGTCGATCGATTGCATCATTGCCTTTTGCTCGCATTGTGAGCGCTGTAAGGGCCATGAGTGCAGAAGAGGGGAGAGCTTCCAATAAATAGGGGATTAGCTGCGGATGCAACTTCAGTTTCCAGAGATCCGCTTTTTTCCTTAAAATTTCCTCAAGGCTGTGCCTTTGCATTCCGATTGCGATCCCCCATTCGAAACGGCTTACCAGACGAGGTTCGATATCCGTTAATTTAGAGGGGGGTAAATTGGAACAGATCAAAATAGGACATCCGCGCGTATGCAGATCATTGAAGGTGTGAAAAAACTCTTCCTGGGTGGCTCCTTTGCGGGCAAACACGTGAATATCGTCGATGATAAGAGCATCGGTTGAGCGATACGCTTTGCGCAATTCTTGCATTTTGCCAAGCCGGATCGCTTGAACTACGTGTTCGGTAAAAGTTCCTGCGCGCACGTAGAGTACTTTTTTCTTTGCCTGTTTTAAGAGGAGCGCTGCAGACATGAGAAGATGTGTCTTGCCGGATCCTTTGGGTCCAAAAAGATAGATGGGATTGAACTTGGATGTTGTAATTTCCGAGATCACTTGGACGGCCATTGCATTTTCTTTTGAGGGAAGAAAATTGGACAAGGTCATTTCAGGATCGATTTGATCGGATTCTATATTGTTCGCAGATGAAAACACATTGGAAGTTTCCCGATTCTTTGATTCTTCGGCATTGGATTGCGATTTTCTTGCAGTCGATGCGGAGATATGAATTCGGATCGGACGTCCATTGTTGTTGATCAAAGGCTCTTTATACAGCCGCGGACGGACGTGCTCTTCATACCAGCTGATCTGGAAAGAATTTTCTGCTTCCAAATAGAGGTTTGCTGCATCAAAACGGAGAATTTTTATGGGGCGGAGCCATCGATCGACCGTTTCATCGCCCCATTCCTTTTCTAAGCCGGAAAGGAATTGCTCCCAAATTTGCATGATCGCTTAGTATTTTTGAACGACAGTTTCCTGAGTTTTTTTTCGGGTCATGATCCACTGCTGCAGGATGCCGAGGATATTTGAAAACATGAAATAGATGTTCAATCCCGATGGGAAGCTATAAAACATCACGGTGAACAAGATAGACATCATATTCCCCATCATCTTTTGCTGTTTTTGGGCTTCAGAAAGCTTGCTTGCATCTTTAGGAATTTTTGCTGTAAGGCGTTGCTGCACGTACATAGTTACCCCCATGAGGATGGGAAGCAGATGGAACTCATTGCCAATCAACCAAAACGGCTGGCCCCAGCTAAAGAGTACATCCGGAGCTGCAAGATCATCGATCCAGCCGGGAATAAAGGGAGCGCCTCTCAAAGGGAAGCTTGATTTTAAAAGATAAAACATTCCAATCAAGAAAGGGATTTGCAGAAGGCTGGGGAGGCAGCCCGTAAAGGGATTTACCTTGGATTCCCTGTAAAGATTCATGACCTCGAGTTGGGACTTTCTCGGGTCTTTCTTGTAGCGTTCTTGCAGAGCTTTGACTTTGGGAGCGATTTCCTGCATTTTCGCAGCGGAGCGAATGGACCAGGCGTTCAGCGGGTACATCATGGCTTTGAGAGCTAAGGTGAGAAGAATGATTGAAAAGGCCCATGATTTTGTCACAGCGTAAAACATCTGCATCAAAAGAAACAGGAATTTAGAAAAAGGCTGCGAGATAAAAGAAAACCATCCCTGGATGCTTTGAGCGGATGCATAGTCAGGGTTATATCCTATGGTTGGATCTTCATACAGTTCATCGAGCTCTTTTAACAGGGCATCATCGAATGGGCCGGCAAATACTCGATAGGATGCAACAGATCCGTTCTGCAAAGGGAGATAGGTTGCATAACCTGGGTAATTTTCCGCCGGATAGAGTCGGTATGCTGCGTCAATGAGGGTCATCCGGGTTGGAAGATCCGTTCCTGCAAATTGCAGCGCTTTATAGCCGGATGCTCGATAGCTGGTTGGATCGACAATAACGCCTAAAAAGCCATTGCAGTTGCTGATCCAATTAGGAGATGCCGAGCCAACAACAGGTCCTTTTTTAGGCAAATCAATTGTTTCTACGTCACTCCCCCCCGGTTGCATCGTTTGGTAACGAAGCAGGGGAGCGTAGGCGCCTCCCACTAACTCCACGTCGGGAACTCCGGAAGTAAGCCATAGCCCGCTTGCGTCTCCTTCGACCAATACGTCGAGCTGAAAGCAATAAGGGCCGTTGCGCTCTTGAGGGATGCTGAATGTTTTTGTAACGCGGCGTTGTCCGTCCGATCCTTGGAATTCGA
Source organism: Chlamydiales bacterium (assembly GCA_031972195.1). GTDB lineage: Bacteria > Chlamydiota > Chlamydiia > Chlamydiales > SM23-39 > DALYFE01. The sequence goes on from DALYFE010000046.1 coordinate 9,554, forward strand.
TTAGGTTCGGTTCGAAGCGAGTGACTTGATAAATTTGCCGACTGAGAGTTGAATTATCTCCTACGATATTCAGTCCATAGGCTTCCGGGGGAACGGAGGTCCTCTCTGTTCCGTCAGCGTTGAGAATGGCCCTTCGGAGGAGCGGATAGTAACCGCCGAAAGATCCGGTCATTTCCGATTCTTTATTCGTTGCGCTTTTGTAAGGTCGAAGAGGGAAGTGGGCATTTTGAGGCGATTGGGCAGCGATCTCCCGGTCAATATCGATCTCTCGAACGATGCTTTTGGAATCCCTTGATGTTTTTAGGGGAAGATTGATTTCTGCAAGGCTCCCGCCTTTTGTGGAAAAAACAAGCTGTTGGTAGGGAGTTTCCAGGACATAAAATTCTTCTTCATCGCTAGACGGATTGAAATTTGCAGGCGGCAGACTCTTTGCCAAGTTCATTGCTGACGAGACGTTTGGCTGTGTTTGGTGTGTCGTGGTTTTTTGATCGGGGCGGGACATATTAAACCACCCTTGAATACCGAAAAAGGCCGTGCTGACGCAAAAAAGAAAAAGAAGCGATCTCTTATCCATGAGGAAAACTCTCTGTATGTGCTCAGGTAAGGAAGATAGCAGAAAATTCAATACAAAGCGATTTTATTTTTTTTAAAGAGCGCCGCAACGCGCTGTTGCAGCATGGCGATGGTTTTAATTTCTTGTCTTTAGCTGCCCATTCAAGGCAATGTGTGAGGTTAAGTCGATCTACTCTTCTCGAGCCTGATGCAGCTTGCTTTCCAGCGCTGAAAAAAATTGAGAAAACTCTTCGGTTTCTCTGAGATTTTCAAGCCATTCATCGTGAGCGAGTTCATCTAGAGAAGGAAGGGCGCGTGCGCTGAGCGCTTTTTTGATGAATTCCATCGATTCATCGGTTCGATTTAAAATAGAGTAAAGACATGCCAGATGGTAGTGGGCAAATGCATTGCCAAGCTGGCCTGATCGATTGATCTTCTGCTCAGCATCCCAATAGAGTTGGTTCATGAACTCAGCGTCGAAGGTGCTGCCTGCAAGATGGATTAAGCAAATGCCCCAGTCGAGCCAGATTTGATCGTTTTCTTCGTCATGCCGAGAAGCGATGCGGAAAAAATGGATCGCTTTTTTGTAAAATTCCACATCTGCAGTTAAATGGCCCAATTCTAAATAACATACGGCTAAGTGGCCATGCATTTCAGGAAAATCCGGATGAATAAGCAGGACATGGGAAAAAATCTCAATGGCCCTGGTGTAATGGGTTTCTTCGCTGCTGAAATCTCCCAGCCATTCCAATGCACAAGCGTATTGGAACAGCCATTCCGGGTGGCGCAGCACCGATTCTCTATGTCCGTCAAGCAGGGATTCGAAATGCTGAATGGCCGTTTCTAAAGCCGGAAGGTCGTCGGACATTTGGCTTAGCTGGAAATAGGCGCAAGCCGTATCAAAAATAAGGGATGGGCAAGAAGGTTTGATATGGATGGCCCGGGAAAAAAATCGGCAGGAGCGTTCTAAAAGATCTTCGTCTTCCAGGAGGTTCGCATAAAGGTTGTGGGCCACTCCAAGCGAGTGCCAATGCTCTGCGCTGGTTCGGTCAATTGATAAGCCCCATTGTAGTTTTTCAATGGCCATTTCGTAGTATTCGGGATCGTCATAATAGCGTCCGAATGCGATCAGGCAAATTCCATAGGCGAGCCAGAGATCCGGATCATCCGGGAATGTATCGGTGGCTTTGAGAATTTTGCTTTCCGCTTCTATGAGCAAGTCGATTCTGGAAGAGAGCGATCC
>DALYFE010000046.1:11367-13501 GCA_031972195.1 Chlamydiales bacterium
TTTTTGGGTCAAGCGCGCAGGCTCTTGCGCATTTTTCAATACTGAGGTGAATTGCTTTCGGGTCTTTGCAAAGGCGTCCCGATTCGGCGAGAATTTGCGCCCAGCTTAACCATACATCGGCATTTTTAGGTTCCAGTTTGATGGCATTCGCAAATGCCTCAGAGGCTTTAGTGGCATAGCGCTCATCCATCGTATTGATGTATAGCTGGGAATAGCTTTCGGCAAGCGTACTCCATCCATCAAAATATTGAGGCGATGCTTCTACGGAACGATGTAGGTGTTCGACTGATTGATGATAAAGACGCGGGTTATTGATTAGCATCCCCATTTCAAGGTAGGCTTTTCCGCAGTCATTGAACAGCTCGGGGACGGGCAATAATTCTTTGGCCTTGAGAAATGAGTCGATTGCTAAAGATAGATCAAGAGCCTCTCCCGAGTGGCGCGCAATTTCCATCCAAACAATCCCGAAGTCCCATTGAAGTTCTGCAAGCATTGCCTCGGGTTGGTTTTCTGAGAGGGAAAGCGCCTTTTGATATTTTTCTTTGGCCTCAAGGAGGAAATGGTGTTCTTCATGAAAACGTCCTAGTTGCAAGAGGGTGTTCCCCCAAGCGACATAGGCTTCAAAAAAAGAAGGGTTGATCTGTGTTGCGGTTTTGAAATATTTCCCGGCAAGCAATAGGGATTTTTCCTTCCCTTCCTCTGATCCATATTCAAAAAAGGCCAAGCCTTGCCGGTACCAAACTTGAGGATTTTCCGGATCGAGCCGAGAAGCTGTTTCAAAAAAAGATAGAGCGCTTAAATTTCCTTGAAGAAGAGACAGTTCCCCTTGCACAAGATAGTGGATTGCATATTCTTTTTTTTGATCCGGAGATGCGAGGTCCCACTGTGCTTTTTGCTCGACTTGAGCCACGACATACTTCTTTGGGAAGAATCGGGCAAAGATTCGGCGAATAGGGTGGGCTTGCAACGTCATGCTAACTCTTTATCGGTAATGGGCGAAAGGAGCGGATTATAAATAAGAGCTATTTTTTTGCCCAGAGTGGCTCTTATCTAATTGATATTAAGTAAAATGCATTGAATTATTTTGTTAATGAAAATTTGTTTTCGCCATTTGAATTAACGTTTTTCGATCTATTTTGAGTCCGTTTTTTGGCAGGTTCTCAAGAAAGTAATAAGAAGCGGGGATCTTAAATTTGGGAAGCCTATCCAAGAGGGCGGTTTTTATCGATTCCGGCGTCAGAGAAGGATCCGATGTTTTAATGAAAGCGGAAGGCCTTTGTCCAAATTCAGCATCTGAAATAGGGACGATAGCCGCATCTATGATATTCGGCAGAGAAAGAAGCTCTCGTTCAATTTCTTCCGGCTGTATATTTTCTCCTCCGGAAATGAATTGCCAATCCTTTCTTCCTAAAATGGAGAGGCCGTCTGTCCCATAGGATCCCAGATCTCCGGTAGCAAACCAGCCTTCGCAATCTAGTGGAGAGGTTACTTGCCCCCCTTCCCAATAGCCTTGGAATAGACTAGTTCCTTTTACGCAGATTTCTCCGTTAGGATTTATTTTAATTTCCCGCCCCTCCAGAGGCATTCCGGTTTGGCGTGGGTCTTTTGGCCTGAGCGCTGCAGTGACAACAGAACCCATTTCTGTCAACCCATAAGAAAGATAGCAAGGAAGGCGGTTGGGGTAGGATTGAATGGGAGCGCCTCCAATTAAAAGACAGCGTAGATTTTTATAGACGGGAGTTGCTCGATATAGTTGCGTTGGAACAGCAGATAGATGAGTGATTGACGAATCTAGACTGTTTTGAGAGCAGTTGGCTCTTGCTAGAATGCATCGGAGTAAAATACCGATCCCTCCAACATGATATAAAGGCAGGTTGAGGAGCCAGCGGTCTTGTGGATTGAGTTCGAAGGTCTTGATGGCAGATTGTGCATTTGCAATCAAATTGGCAAGAGACAATATGGCGATCTTGGGAGTCCCCGTAGATCCTGATGTAAAGAGCAGTATTGCCGGATAGGGAAGCGGATGGGATTTTCCTCGCAGTGGATTTGTTATAGGAAACGCATCAATGAATAGGGCTGCTTTCAGGCGCTGAAGATGAAGTTCGATTTGTGAAGGAGGGAGCTTGGTGTTAAG
>DALYFE010000047.1:0-4759 GCA_031972195.1 Chlamydiales bacterium
AATTGCAGCATCTGCAGCGCCCTCCAAACGACCCGATCATTCAACAATTGCAAGAGCGGCATCTAAAAAAACAAAACGACCCAATGGTGGATGCATTTTTTGGAAGTTATAACAGCCCCTTTGAAAGCTTTGCCCCGGGAATTACAGAAGCCGGAAGAAATATCTATGATCTTAACGTTGTCATGGTTCAAGAAACTGCGGAACTGAAAAAATATTTAACCAAGCAACAATATGAGATCTTTGCTTCTTTGCGCACTGAACCTGCCATGCAAATTGCCAATACCCTCTCCTTTTTCAGACAAAATCCCGATCTTTTGCACAACCCCGATATACAAAGCTATTTTATCAATCTTATTTTCGATCCTCCCTTGCTTACAGAAGAACTTAAATTGCAAAACAGGGGCCCTGAACTGGAAAAGCAACTCGCAGATTTTGCAAACGGCGAATACTCTCTCTACTCCCGCCTAGGCAATCATGAAACGGCGCAATTTTATCTCGGACTCATTGCACGCCTGCGTCAATACAGCCTCTCTGCAAGAGCCGGCTATCCTACAGTGTATCAGAAACATCCGCTTCCTCAAGCCTTTCAAACATTTCCCAAGTTATTAACTCAAGCCATTGAGCAAACGCCTCTGGAGTTGCAAGGGACCCTGCACGGACTGGCAGCGCAGCAATGGATGAGCGCAAATTCGTTGGAAAATGACCGGGAAATCATCGAATTCTTAACCCATGTTATTTTATATCACCGCTTTCCCCCCTCCGGAAAAACAATCGATCCGCTCCTCGCAGAAAATATCAAACGCCTGTTGGTACGCTTATCTCCTTCGATTGCGAAAATAGAAAAAACGCCTGAGTTTTTTAGGCAAATTACAAAAGAAGCATTTTCAGATCTCCCCTCCAATGCAGAATATGTCGCATCGCCGGAAAATCCACTTGTATTTACTGTCAAAGATCATCCCATTGCAATCGATTTGCAAAGAGGTCTTGTTTCAGCGCCCGGCATCGCTGGGATTCCTCTTCCTGCAGATGGACTCAATCATCCCATTTATACATCCCTTTATGGGAATAAAGAATTCCGATGCACAGCCTTAAGCCGCAGCGCATTTGAATTCACCGACCATCAAAACCATCTCAATCGTCTAATCAGGCAGCCCGGCGGCGGCTATGTAATCCAGCGCAAATTCCATCGAAAAAAAGATCTCTGGTATCAATATGTCCCCCGCAAGTTCTTAACCGGACAAAGGGAAGAAAAGCGTCCCGATGGCAATGAAGATCTTTCATTCGAAGATCGCTTATGGAATCTTTTTGCCTCCCCATACTCTACAAAACAAACGCCGCTTCTGCCTGCCGCCCACTTAATAGAAGGACATACTCATTGGTACAGCGACTCCATCCCGGGAGAGCTTCTGATTCTTTCTCCTTCAGGGCGGATTGCCTACAGAGCGGAAATCGGAGGATCCGAGCTCTTAAATACGGAAAACTCTCCAAGGTCTCTCAATGCGATTTATCAAGTCGATGCTCAAGGAAATGACCGTTTTGCCTTAGTGAATCTGAACCAACCCGACCATCCTTTTTCCTGGGTCTCGCAATTTGAAGACTCCGAGCACATACTCATTTGGAAAGATCCGGATACTCATGAAACAAAGCGGATTGAATTTCCCAGATACGGCCTCTCTTTTTCAAAGGAAGGAACAAGGTTTCAATCCGAGCAATTTACCGGCTACAGCCTCAAACAAAAGCAAATCCATCCTCTCGGAACCCATTGCCCAAATTTCCTCATTTTAGAAAATTCCAAGGGAGAAGAAAAACTCATTTTGACAGCTCAAAAAATCCTTCCCTCAAACACAGGCTCTTTGAGATCGCACATCTCCTTTGATCGCAGCGAAAAGCTGCCGGGCGCAAAGCAGACCTTTTATACCTATGATGCCTTAAGCGAAGAAAAAACATTTTCAAGCGATCGCCTTTCAAACAATCTCTATCTTGGGATGCTGCATGGCGCAAAAAAACAGTACAAAGATGCAATCGTTCTCTTACGCAAATCTGCACAAACGGACGCTCCCTTTTCAGAAGAGGAAAAAGAGATTCTCAAATCAATCATCAAGCTCGATCAAACTATGCAAAATGACGCATCTAATCTTACAGCGCTAAGGGCTCTTGCATATGTCTTATTGGAAACGAATAAAAAAAACTATCCTCCTAAAACGCAAGAGTCCAATGATTCAATTCCAAATCCAGCGCCAAGCTATTTCGAAGCCGCTTCCGATCTTGGACTATTCCGACTAGACTTCGATGAAGAATTCGCTCTTTTGCAACACGGACTCTTGCAACAACAAAATCCTCTCATGGCCGGGATCATCCAACCATTGCTTACTGCTGTCCAACAATTAGCCAAACATGACGAGCAAAGGGCCAGAGATCTCCTGGTTCTGATTGGAAAAGGCGAGATACCGGATCCGTCAACCATCCAGCAAATGCTGCAGACACCCCCTTCAAGCGATGCGAAACTCTCTCCGCACTCCCCCATTTATCTCGAAGGGATCCTTGCCACTCCATTGGATTTTGTGAACATCGTAAGCGCTGCGGGAAATAAAGAGGCTCAAGCACAACACCTCAATGCAATTTTAGCAGGGCAAGGTTCTTCTCCGATGGAACAGAGGGCCTTTGAATTCTATCTTAAAGACTGCCTTGCGTATCTGGAGAAAAAAGACAATGCGGAGTACTCCTTAAAAGACCCAACCGCACTGAAACAAAAACGAATCGAGCTGGAAAAAACGCATAAATATCTGCGCGAGGCGCTCGCACAATCGGAACTTGCCATTTTACGCCTGGCAGCAAAACTCCCTAAAGATCCCATTGAAAAAGCGCGCATCATTGCCAAGTCCGAAAGCAATGCACTGTCTCCCTTTGAATTGAATGAACTCATTCTATTGTTTATGGACAATAAAATGAGTGCGTTAAAGAAAAAAAATCCCGAATTAAACGATTCGGACATCCAAGCTCTCGATCAAATGGTCGATCTCTTCCTCGACCTCTTTATTCAAAATGCCCAGAGAGGAAGAATCGCCGAAAAAATGCAAGACATTGAAAATCTTCAAGCAAAAGGCTTCGATGACCCGAACTTCAAACTCGCGCTTGCCTCTTTTGTAGCAGAGGCAAATGTCCAAAGACACTATGACGGTTCTAAAAATCGGTTCCTGAAAGTATTCGAATATCACAACGGTTTCTATTATCGGAAAAATCAAATTGAAATGCTTGGCAATCTGGGCGTTCAGTTGGAAGGTTCTCAAACACAGCTATTCGAAAGCCTCATTCGGGAAATGATGGTCGGCGCAGGAAAAACGACCTATCTGCTCCCTACAATAGGATTTTGGAAGGCCGACGGCAAACGGCTATCCGCCGCCGTCATGACCGAAGTTTTAATCAAAAACATGGCCCCTGTCGTCGAGCGCATTCTTGGCAAAACATTTGCTCAAAAAATCAAGAAGTTCCAATTCAACCGCAATACCGATTTGAGCAAAGAAAATCTGACAAACATTGTCACAATGTTAAATCATGCCATCGAAAACAAAGAATTTTTGATCACAACGGACAAGAGCCTCAAAGCATTTGTCAACCAATATATAAAAGTGCTTCATGACGCCTTATCTAAACCAGAGCCGGAGCTGACTGAAAAAGCAGAGCTGATGCGCCAAATCTACAAAATATTCAAAGAAAAAACAGATGTTTTGGTCGATGAAGCAGACTTAATTTACAACCCGAGAAACGAGCTCAATTTCCCATCGGGAGAGGCAGTGCCCATCGACGCTCCGCTTCTTTCTTTGACTCTAAAGATTTATGAACTGCTCATCAGTCCTGAAATTGCCAAGCTTGCAAGCTTTGAATTCGCGCCAAACAGCAAAAATCCTTGCACTCCAAAGACCTATGAAGAAAAAGTCAAGCCTGCCCTCGCGCGTCAAATTGGTGCATTCCTGGGAAGTTCTCATCAAGACAGCCGCTTTGGGAAAATGCAAGCATTCTATCAAAAGCTTTCACCAGAGAGAAAACAAGAACTGGAAAACTATTTCCTGGGGCAAGACCCAAACCACGCTGCAGAACATTGGATTGCAGCCATTTCTGACGCCGACATCAAAAATGCATTTGGGCTGATCCGGGGGGAGATCAATCTCCTGCTCCCATTGACGCTGCAAAAAAATTATGGAGAGCGCTACGGCTTTCATACGGAAGAGAGCATTTACGCAGGTCCTTTCAGCGCAAGCAACGACCCCAATATTGGCTCTTTATTCAGCGACCCTTTTGAGCGGATCAATTACACCATTCAAGCCTATCTAAAAGAACCTGGCATCAGGCGCCCAATCATTGAAAATCTGATCCACGATCTGCAAGCCAAAGCGATGAAAGAGCTAAGCGATCAGATCGAAATCATCAAAAAACTCCCCGCCACAGAAGAATATGAAACACAGGCGCATAAGGAATTCAAGCTCTATTTTGGCAAAAAAAGGGACCTATTCCATCCACAGATCGTCGAACAATTGCTAAAAGATGTGGCAACAGATCCGAAGGTTAAATTCAATCTGATGGAAACATACGTCCTTCCTCAAATCACGATCTACAAACAAAATCTCAAAGCAACCTCGCAAACAAATGCTTTCTTGTTCGGCAATATCAAGGGATTTACAGGAACTCTATGGAATAAAGGCACTTTCCACGACAAATTCTTAGCTGAAGTAGATAGCGGCGCTAGAGGACAAATCATTGCATT
>DALYFE010000047.1:4769-13314 GCA_031972195.1 Chlamydiales bacterium
GTCGCCACGATTACTATCAAAAACCCATCCGAGCTGCATCAAGAACTATTGATCGACAACCCCCAATATCATCACATTCAAGTCCTGATCGATGCAGGAGGAGCCTTAAGAGAATTTGACATCCGCTCCGTCGCCAAACAGTGGCTTGAAAAATCAGATGCGTCCATTGAAGGCGTCGCCTATTTCAACAAAGAGGGCAAGGCGATGATCTGGGAACGGGGCAAACCGGAAAGCATTCCCTTGGAAATGAGCCGATGTCCTTTAGAAAAAAGAAAAATGATCTACGACCAAAAGCATACAACAGGAACAGATGTAAAACAGGCGATTAATGCCAAAGCCCTTTTGGTCTTAAGCAAAAAAATGATCATGCGGGACTTCATTCAGGCAGTCGGCAGGATGCGGCAACTGTCTTCCGGACAGCGCGTTGAAATTGCAATCTTGGAACAAGATGCAGCGGCCATCCGCGAATCGATGCATGTGAACCCAAACCATACGCTGACCATCGAAGATGTCATTCGATTCTTAATCCTCAATGAAGTCCAAAGACAGACGGAAGATAATCAGGTAGCGACAACGCATAAACTCACCGCCGTCGTCCAAGAATGGTTTCTGGATCAAATTCGAAAACTCAAACATATTACCCAAATTCCGGAGGGGCTAAAAAACCCCGCGTTTATTGAAAATCTCTTTTTCCAAACCAATTCCATCTCTCCATTTCTACAATATGGCCAGGGAATGGATCTCATCGAATCACAAACAGCCTATGCAAATAAAATAGAAAAACTCTCTGAAAAGCTCGGAATTGATCAAAGTTCTTTCTTACAATCAAGCGGACTTCGAAAGCTCATGCAAACAGTCATAGAAAATGCAGAGCTGCCAAAGCAAATATTGAGCTCGGAGATCTCTACAGATATGGAAGAAGAACAAGAAATTCAGCAAGAACAGGAGATGGAACAAGAGACCGAACAAGAGCTGCAACAAGAAGAGCAGCAGCAAAAGCGAGGACAGCGCATTCCGGATCCTCGTTTTCTGTGGGACAGACTTAATGAATACTCTGTTACCAAGGCTGCGATCTACCAACCAAACAGCAAGCATGCTCCATCTTTTCTTCCAGTAAATCAGCTCATGGCGACTCCAATTTTTGACCCCAACTTGCTTGTAAGCACCAATTACCCTAATAAATTGGGAACCCCGTTTGGAGAATCTCACAAACCGGTTCAAAATATTCTCATTGTTCAAAATCAAAAAACGAGCCAATTCCAACTGTTCATCGTAGATCCTTTCGATGCAGGAGCATTTAAATCTGCGCTGCAAGCCAAGTATAAAGAATCTGCGATAGAAAAAGATCCGGATCTTCGTAAACGGTTCTCCACCGTAGATCCGGATTATTTTAGTACTAAAAACAAATGGAAAATACATCAGCATGACTTCTGTCACAAACTCGCTTATTCTTCTTTCTACAATGGAGATGATGTAAGAATCTGGATTGGAGATCTGTCTCTCAACAGCGCCTATGAAAGCAATCCCCCTATTTCAAAAAGTGAGCTCGAATCGAGCGCCGAAGTAAAACGACTGCTTGTCCAAGCAAAATACTTCAATGGGGATGTTGCATATTCTCAAGAAGAACTCCCTATTTTGAAACAATGGCTTTCAGAGGCTGCAGGATCTTCCTATCTCTCCAATCTATGGAATCCTTCTGCAAAACAGCAAAAAATTCAAGAGATCGAAGAGCACTTTCGAAAAACCATCATCGCATTCAGAGAGCAATCAAAAAGGGATTATCAAAAAAGCGCTTTGAAGAAAATCTTTGAAGAACTGAGGGAAGGAATATGATTCCAAAAATAGGTTCCTACAACTTAAGTCCCTATGGATTCAGCCAATGGACTAAAGTCCCTGCAAAACGCAAACCAAAGCCTATAGACTTTGATCTAGAACCGCAAGATCGCTTTGCCGAAATCAAAAGGATCGGCCGGACGATACACAGTTGGTTCATTCCGTCTGAACAAAAAGCCCCTCTGCCACAGGTTGTCTATTTGGATCATTCGAATCCAAGAAACCATTTAATCCACTTAAGCCAAATGACCCCGGACAGCGCGGTCCAATCGATGGTTACACAAGAAATCGCCCATCTTCTGCCAAAACAAAACCCTATACGGCTTGGCTATGAAGATCGGATCCAATATGAAACAGCGCTTGGCGATTCTGCGATCGTAGGGATTGCAGCCCTTACCTCTTTGGGAATCTTAGGAGCTACTTTTGCCAAAACATTTTCCTGCATGGTCCATGAAGAAGATGCCATCGAATACATCTATGCAATCTGCAAAAGGCAGACAGCATCCTTTTGGAATGGATCTTCCGGAAAAACAATCCTGACGGCCAGCGCCCTATTTTTAGCAGCTAGTAGCTATGTACACAAAAAAGGATGGCTCGGCGCCTGGATCCATGATCCCTTTTTGAATCGAAGATCTAGTCAAATCACGACCCTCTTCCAAACAAGCGCCAAAGAATTGATTAAAATCAAAACAACGGATCCGAAAGCTGCAGAAAAAATTGCGCAGAAAATTTCGACCCATTTGGAACTCATCGAAAACACATTGGCGACAGAACTTCAGGTATCTACGCAAACAGCACAGAAAGCGGCGAACATCTTAAGAGTTGCGTGCAAGGCCGTACTCTTGAAAAAACCCATCCCCGCTCAGGAGTCGTCCGTATGAACCTGCTCAATTTCTATAGGCTCCTGCCCCTTGTGCCGTTTACTATCGAAGTTTGTTTACTTCCTTATAACCTTTTGATCAGGACAAAATCCGCCTTTGACGCCGGTTGGGATGCCAAAAACCCTCTAAATAATTTTACCATGCTAAGTAAGTGCACTCCCAAGACTTTGGTCGGAAGGGCCTGCCCGAAAGGTTTATACAGGCTAGTCCCTTATGTGCACCAGGGCAACTTGGGCGTCTCGAATCGACAGGAAGCAAATTCTCTCATCGACAACGCAGTCAATCTTGCAAGCATTGGCGCAGGCGCTGCCATTGCTGCAATCCCCGCTGTCACATTTTTTAAACATTGCCTGGAAACCCAAGAGCTTGGCACTTGTACATATAAAGGAGCTGCAGATTTCTTGTCCGTCTCCGGAATTCAGCTATTCGTAGGCGCTTATCTTATTTCCTGGATTGCGAAATATTCTCTAATCTATCCGATAGCCGATCTGTTTACAGGAGACCGGCAATATCCTAGACGCAGCTTACGGGTCTGGCAAGAATACACTGAAATGACCAATGCAATCATTGCGCTATTGGAAAAGCCCGCAGATGATCCATTGGTCGTGAACACCGCTCTGGCTGCAAAACAATTTTTACGGATCGCGCCTTACATTGAAAAGGAACTTCACGTAGGGTGCTCATTGGACGCGGATGCCGCTGCAGCCATTGTCGCGCCCTTGAAAGCCGCCTGCCAGCATCTACTGCTTCACGCAGCCAAAAAGAGTGTCTAAGAAGCTGTACCAAAACCAGGTATCAGTCGATTTTTTGGATTATTTTGACCGAATTTTTGAAGTCGAAAATCGGCTCAAAAGAACCTAAAAATCGACTGAAATTTAATTCAGAGATTGTCTCTTACATCTGCTAGAAAAAAGACAGGGCTTTTTGCTGAATTTTAATATGTCCCTTTTAAAATCCGGTATTAAACGATATAGCATGTGATGCCTTTGCCGCATTTCGCGGCAGAGCATCCATTTTTTCTGGTCTCCTAGAAAAAATGAGATCTATTCTCTGTGCTCTCTGTGTCCTCCCTCCTCTCTGTGTTATAATGCTTTGTCACCTGCAAAATGTCCCCCTAGATGCCGTTTTTCATCGCGTTCTGGCATAATGGGTGCCATTTTGCAAGGCGCGTTGATTATAAACGAGATACGAAATAAATTTCTGCAAAAAAAAATTTTATAAGTCTATCTAGCCTTTTTTATCCAATTCATATAGTGCGATTATGGGACTGATGCAGCGCAGACGGAGACAGCCCCTGCCTCCGCTGGAGATTAATTATCTTTATTTCGGATTCTTCTTTGCCGTTCTTCTATTTACAGCGGGCGGAGGAATCTTCATTAAAGAAAACCTCAGCGGATCGCGTATTTTCTTCTTCCTGTATGCAGCAGGGCAAGCCGCCATCGAAACCATTGCCTTCATCGTCCTATGCTGGCTGATTCCCCGCCATCTAGGAAAACTCGCATCGCTTGCCTTTATAGGCGCCACCTTTGTGTTTCTGGTCCTCCATCTCTTTGATTTCCTCATGGACCGAGTGCTTGATCTATCGGTCTGGGAAACCATCGACTTCGTTCTCGATGAAACACTCGATAATTTCCTCTATCTTTTGGACGCCTCCGGCATCTCTCTATGGCTCTGGGTTCTATTATTTGGACTACTAGCGGCGCTGCCTTTCATCGGCATTGCAGTCCACGCATGGACGAGCCGTTTAAGCGCTACCCGCCCTCTTTATCTACGGAGAGAATGGCTTCTCCAGTCGCTAGTCTGCATCCCCGTTGCCCTATTTTTTTGGGAATTTACCGCATCTCGAGTCATTCATCCCGACTCGTACACCTCTTTTATTAAATCCCTTCCCTGGAAGTGGACATTTTTGCAGCCCAAAACAGTCCTGTTTCCATTAAATGCACCTCTTGCAGCGCCTCCCGAAGAACAACAGATCTTAGCTGCCATTCAAAATGATCAGACAACACTGGAAAAGCGGCCGAACATCTATCTTTTCGTCATTGAAAGCTTTCGAGAAGATTTTATCTCTTCTGAAATCGCCCCTTCCTTGCATCGCTTTAAACAAGAATCAAACCATTTCGATCTGGCTCTTTCCAATGGCAACGGCTCTCACCTTTCCTGGTTTTCTATTTTTCATTCCCAATTTCCTTATTGCTGGAACTACCTGCAGACGAAAAACTGGACCATGGGCAGCCCCCCTCTTCAACTATTAAAAAAGTGGGGCTACAAGGTGCGCCTCTATTCGTCCGCACAGCTCAACTATTATGGAATGGAAGAGCTGCTTTTTGGAAAAGAGGGAACGCTCATCGATTCCTATCAAACATTCCACCATATCCCTCCCACATCGGCTGCGGATACTGATCGCCAAGCGCTCGGAGCTCTTATCAAAGACATTGCTGACAATCCATCGCTGAAAGAGGGACATTATTTTTTTAGATTCTACTCACTTTGATTATAGCTGGCCGGAAAACTGGACCCCTAAATTCCTTCCCTTTTCCAATGAAATCGAATACTTCAACCCGTTCCAATCCGCTAAAAAAATTGAACGGATCAAAAACCGTTACAAAAACGCCGTTCATTATGTGGATTCACTCTTCAACGACTTCCAAAAAAACATCACAGATCCTGAGGCAATTGTGATTGTAACAGGAGATCATGGAGAAGAGTTTTTTGAACACGGTCATCTATTCCATGGCTCTCACTTAACACAAGAACAAACCAATATTCCTCTCTACATGAAATTCGGTTCCAAAAAAACAGAGCACCCTCCGCAAGTCGTCTCCCAAATGGATATTTTCCCCAGCATCTTTGACTATTTAAGCCATCAATCCGTTCCATTTCTTCAAGGAGAATCGATCTTTGCTCCAAACCGCTGGCCCTACGCATTTGTTTCCCGGTTCAATGCAGGAAGAACCCCTTATGAATTCTGCATTCATAACGGGAAAAATAAGTTGATTGCTCAATTTGACAATAAAAAGAATATTTTCGAATCGGACCTCTTGAAGATCCGTTCGATGTGGAACTGCAAAGACCAGTGCCTGCTAGAATATCAAGAGCCGCTCGAAGACTGGATCTCTGTTGAATTCGGATCCGCAATCAATCGGATCTTCATTTCGACTCCAGCCGATTGAGCAGCTCGAGAATTTGATCCATTCCCATTTTTCGCTCAACCACCTTGCCTTGCTGATTAAGCAACAGAATTGTCGGCATTCCCTGGATTTTATAAAGCATGGTCAACTCGGGGACTTGATCCACATTGACCTTGAGAAATTTGACTTTCCCTGACAATTGCTCAGCGCTTGCCTCAATGAAGGAAGCGACCTGCTTGCAAGGGCCGCACCAAACTGCGTAAAAATCTGCGATGACCAAAGAATCTGCATTATCCAGCTCTTGTTGAAACTGCTTGGCCGAATAAATTTCGATCATTTTACTTTCATTAGGGACGCTTGCAACCTGCTCAGGCTTGTGGCCAATCGCCACATTCTTATCCTCTGCGCTATTTTCAGATTGAGTCTTGCTTGCAATCTTTGAATCTGTGTTTCCATTTCCCTGCTTCAAACGAACTAAATGATCCAACCGGTCCATAAGAAACGTCTGCGCTTGCAGCGCTGCCTTGGCGCCATCTCCCGATGCTGAAATTGCTTGCTTGTAGACAGGGTCAACAATATCGCCGACTGCATACACGCCGGGGACAGAAGTCTCTTGATCCTTTTTCAAGACAATGTACCCCCGTTCATCCAACTCCAGTGCCTTTTGAAAAAGCTCTGAGTTCGGTCTGGAGCCAATCGCTAAAAACAAACCGTCAAGGGGCATCTCTTTGAATTTTTCCGATCCATCAGCTAACACAACGCTTTTCACCTGAGCTCCATCTCCTCGGATCTCAGCTACTTGCGTGTTGTAGTACACCTTGATATTTGGCTGATCAAACAAAGCCTCGATCCGCTTGGCTTCATTGGCCCGAAGCTGATCTTTCCGGACAAATACATGTACTTCCTTTGCAATCTTTGCCAAATAAAGCGCCTCTAACACAGCGGCGTCGCCTCCGCCAACTACACCAACAATCCGATTGCGGTACAAAGATCCATCGCAAATCGCGCAATTGGTCACTCCATGCCCCCAATAATCCTGCTCTCCGGGAACCCCCAAAAAGTTTGGAGTGGTGCCCATTGCGATAATACAGCTTTCGGCAACCACGTTCTGCGTCTTATTGCCCCCTTGCAGAGATTTTGTTTTTAAAACAAAAGGACGCTTGGAAAAATCCACCTCGACAACCTCTTGCTGCAAAAAGCGGGCGCCGCTTGCCTCCGCATGCGCGCGCACTTTTTGCATCAAAGCCTGTCCTTCGATCTCCAACTCTCCGGGCCAATTTTGAACGGAATGGGATTGAGTGAGCAATCCACCGGGAGTATGCCCCTCGATCACAATCGGCTGCAGTCCTGCTCTTGCAAGATAAAGAGCCGACGTCAAAGCGCCAATGCCTCCGCCCAACACGACAATTGACTGTGGCTGCGCTGCAGCCGGCGCCTCTATTGCCGCAAGCGGCATGAAAGCTGTCATTCCACCTAAAACCCACGAGAGCAAGAATTTCGTTACCATAACCACCTGATGTTTAACTAGATTAAAACACCCTACACGAAGCTTGTCAAGCGGGGTTTCTATCAGGTATATCTAAAGAATTGAGTAACCAACAATTGCCATGTTTAAAAAATTCCGCCAAAGGCTATCCCAAAAAACAGAAGTCAACTACCTCTATTTCAGTATCTTATTTATCGTTTTGAGCATCTTCAGTCTCTTCCACGTCTGTTTTTTAGAAAAACCTTTATGGGGGATTCGGCTATTTTTTCTAATCTACTCCGTAGGGCAGGCATTGCTTGAAATCTGGGCCTTTATCTTCATCGCCTACTCTCTTAAGCGCTGGGCCCCTAGGTGGGCATTTTTCAGCTTCATAGCCCTTTCTTTCATCCTTCTTTTGGTCCACTTCACCGATTTCACTTTGCTGCGTCTTATGGACGCATCCATCTCCTACCTATTTAAATTTTTATTTGGCAGAGGTTTCGAGCATTTGCTCACAGCCTTTTTGGCCCTCAATATGAATCTCGGCATGATTGCCATCATCATCTTGTCTATTGTTGTCATCCCCTTCATTGGAGTGCTCCTCTACTGGGCAACAAGCCATATTGCAAAAATGAAGCCATGGAGCCTGTCCCATAACCAAATAGCGCTTGCAATCATCGCAACCGGAGGGTCTCTTCTTTTTCTCGAACTGCTCGCCCATCCCTATCTCGATCGGCTCATCTACCACAAATTTCAAAAAACTCTCCCCTTGGGAACCACCTTCCTGTCGCCAACCCCTCAATGCATCCATCTGCCCCACCCCATTGCCAATTTCCGCGATGAAAAAGAGACAAGAAAACGGATGCCTTACTTAATAGCCCAACAAAAGCCCAATATCTATCTCTTCGTCATCGAAACGCTGAGGCGCGATTTCGTCGATGAAAAAACAGCCCCGAACCTCACTGCATTCGCCCAGCAGCACATCGATTTCCCCTCTTCTTTTGCCAATGCCAATTGGACGCCCCTTTCCTGGTTTGCCATTTTCCACTCAGACTTTCCCTACGACTGGGCAGCAATGAGGGATCATTGGAAAGGCGGAAGCATCCCATTGCAGCTATTCAAACAACTTGGCTATAAAATCCGCGTCTATTCGTCAGCAGACCTCAGCTATTTCGGAATGGACAAAGCCATTTTTGGAGAAAAAAGAAAGCTTGCCGACTCGATCGAAGAATTTTCTT